>CAZEKO010000164.1:0-4772 GCA_964512775.1 uncultured Bacteroides sp.
TAGCCGAAAAGCTTTAAAAGAGTAGGCCTGAATCACAAAACCCTAATGTAATGAAAAACTTATTCGCCCTGTTTTCCGTAAAGAAAGTAAAGGTTTCACTGGAAGATTTAAAAGTTGAAGCAATTGGACCTGATATTCTGAGGAAGATTCGTGGAGGTGGTTCACCCATCCGTAATGAGGAAATAAATATCCTAATCGCTGATTAGAAGTTCTTTCTTTGTTAGGTTGACAGAGATCAGATTTTCGCCAGGAAGCGGAAATTGATTTTTTTTAGCGCATTTCTGCCACTGGTGGAATAATCCGGGAGAAGTACAGGTGTGTAACACTTGTATGGAAGAGGTACATTCCCGGTAGATACGGATTTAAGGATGCGTATATCCTTAAGGCATGAATTGATATACCTGTTTGTATGCAGGCATCAATGATTGCCGGATATCGTGCTTTGAATATGTACAGAATTATGTTATTATAACTATTTGAAATATAGAAAGTTGTGAAAAAGATTTTATATAAAATATATTGAAATGAAGCACCATCGCGGAATTTCAAAGAATAGTCATATTAATTATTTGCGAATATTCATTTTTTAAAACCATACATACATGGAACAATTGAGTAAATATCATGATTACATCCAGCCTTTTCTGGATGGGGAGTTGAGCCGGGAGGACCTGGACTGGATAAGCAAAGAGCTTGAATCCAACGCAGTCCTTGCGGACGACATTAAGTTATACCGTGAAGTGGATCAGGCCATTCGTGAACAGGACGTGCTGGAACTCAGGAGCCAGCTTGACGTTGTCCATAGTTCACTGGATGAAGCCATCCGAAATCCGAAAAAGGTACCACGGTACAGGAAAGTACTTTCCTATGCAGCCATTGCATCACTGGCTGTCCTCATTTCCGTCGGAGTTCTGTATAAACTGCAGAACAAGAAACTGGGGAATGTGGAAATATTTGAGAAATACTATGAACCCTATGAGGTCACAATGGTCTACAGGTCCGGTGAGGCATCAACAGAAAAACTGGTGGCAGACGCCAGACAGCTTTATGATGCCGGCCGCTACCAGGAAGCTATTGTTCTGTTCGAGAAACTTCTGGCAGCAGATCCGGATGATGCGGAGACAAATCTGTATTCTGGGATCAGTTACATGGAAGTCGAAAAATATTCTGACGCTAACAGATCTTTTAACCGGATCATTGAACATAATGATAACCTGTTTATCGAACAGGCAGAGTGGTATCTTGGATTCTGCTATCTGATGACAGGTAATACAGATGTGGCAAGAAGTCATTTCGACAAAATAGCAAGCAGCAAAAGCTCCTATAAAGGCAAAGCATTGGTAATTGCAAAAAGGATCAAATAATTAATTATGTCTTTTTTCGCATCCATGAAGGAAACTCTACCATATAATGAACTTCTTAAGTACGTGGCCAAGCTTGAGTCAAAGGTTATCCAGCTTGAAAAACAGGTTGAGGAAGGCAAGATGCAGTCAGAACAATTGAAAACGGGATTCCTTTCAAATATCTCTCATGAGATAAGAACCCCGATGAATGCCATCCTTGGTTTTTCAAGCCTCCTGAATGACCAGCAGCTGCCAGGTAATAAAAGGGAAGAATATATGGACCATATTAACCAGAGCAGTGTTAAACTGCTTAATATGGTGGATGCGATGATCGATATATCATTAATTGAAGGCGGACAACTTAAGATTAGTCTTGAAGAATGTCTTGTCAATTTGCTCCTTAAAGATATTTACCACAATTTTAATATCGACCGGCACAGAAGCGGGAGAAACCATATTGCTCTTCTGATAAACCTGCCGATCAAAGAAGATGATTTCTTGATTTACACCGATCAGTTCAGACTTCATCAGGTAATTACAAATCTTTTAACTAATGCATTTCTTTATACAGACAAGGGTATTATAGAATTTGGATATAACCTGGAAAGTGAGAATGATCGGATTACTTTTTTTATTACTGATAGCGGAAAAGGGGCACTCAAAGAAAAATCAAAAGTGATTTTAGAGAGCCTTGAAAAGAATAATAACAACAATCAGAAAATTGATGGGGGTTTAGGATTAGGCCTTACTCTTTCCAAAGGGATCATCAAACTCATGGGCGGAAAGATTTGGGTAGAAGAAAATGTTTTTCACGGATCAACTTTTAAATTTTCACTTCCTTACAAGATAGTAAGGGAAATGGGATCACAACAACTCAATCCTTTTACAAGTAAACTGTTTATTTCCTGATAAGCCGGAAAACAGGGCGAATTTTACCGCAAAGGCAATAAACAGGGTTAATCAAAAAGGGAGATCGTCAAGTTCCTCAAGTGGAGGAGCTTCCTCCTCCATCAGCGGAGGTGGAAGAGGAGGCTCTTCAGAGGATATGACGATCTTTTCTATTTTCCATGCTTCAAGATTGATAAAATAACTGACCCTGTCATCCTTTACCCATCTCTTACCCCTGATATTAAAGCTGACCTTTATTTCATCATTGATATTAAACCTGTCAATCAGGGCACAACGCTCCCTGGTAAGCTGAAACTTGATTAAATCTGTGTAATCCTTGCCACTGGAATTATCGGTATGTTCGATTACAAATTCCCGTTTTTTAAAGGTATCACTTACCTGGATGATGTCGTACTTTTCAATTAGTTTTCCTGACAGTTCAAAGTTCATAATTGTTTTTCCTGATTATTTGGTTTTGGTGACTTATATTCTATTCAGCAGACTCTGGTTCACCAATAGAAATCAACTCAACTTCAAAAATCAAGACGCTATTGGCCTGTATTTTACTGCCAGGCATTGGCCTTGATCCATATGCTAGATCTGCGGGAAGGAATATTTCCCATTTGGATCCGACGGGCATTAACTGAAGAGCTTCCTGCCAGCCCTGGATAACACCATTTAGCGGGAATGAGGCAGGTTCGCCACGATCAACTGAAGAATCAAATACAGTTCCATCTATCAGGGTTCCATGGTAATGAACTGTCACATTATCTGTAAGCTTTGGCTTCGGGCCTGTCCCTTCACGAATAATCCTGTACTGAAGGCCACTTTCCAGGGTTACTACACCACTTTTAGCTTTGTTTTCTTCAAGGAATTTTTCACCTGCTGCCCTGTTGTCTACTGAATTTTGGTTTTCGAGACGCTGCATATAAGCTGATATAATTCTGTTGGCTTCATATGGATCAATTGTCTGTTTTCCGCCAAAAGCATCCTCCATACCTTTTGCAACGGCCAGATAGTTAATCTCTTTCATCGGACTGCTTTGAAGATTTGTTCCGATACTTAAACCGATGCAATAACTAACCGAATCTAATTCAGATTGAATATTAACATTGGAAAGTTTGGTCTGGCAGGAGACAAATAAGAATACACCCAGAAGTGTCGCCGTAATAAAAATTCTGATTTTCATTGTTTATGAGATTAAGTTATTAAAAGTTTGGCGAATTTACTTATTTATGGTTTGCATAGCATTGGAAATGCAATCTTTTTAATACTTAATCCTGAAAATATCAGAATATCGGTAGGAATTTTTAATATTTTTTTTTGTGGAACCAATATTTTTTGAGGAACAATCAGGTCTGCCTTATACATCTTAGCATTTCCCTTTTCCCCGGAGGACCAGGGATTTTTTCAACAATAAAACCACATTTTTGAAATCTTCGCTTTACATCACCTTTTGAGGAATAGGTTACAAGAAGTCCTCCGGGATTCATCGCAGTATATATTTTTCGGAAAATATCCTCAGTCCACATTTCAGGTTGCTTGTCAGGTCCAAAAGCATCAAAATAAACTATATCATATCCTATGGTAGGCTCCAGCTCGTTAATATCTGCCAGGATCTTCCTAAGCAGGAAAAATCCCGATAATTCATGGTCTGTATTCCAGGATAATCTGTGAATTGCATTGAACAATCCGGGATTAATGGTTTCTAAAAATTGGTTGTAATTCAAGCTATCAGTAATGTCTGCAGGTAAAACAAATTTATCGATGGCATGATATATCACCTGACGTTTCTCTTCCAGGGCCTGCTTCAGAGTAAGTAATACATTAAGTCCTGTACCAAATCCCACTTCAAGTATACTAACATCTGCGGATGGATGATAACTGAATCCTGAACGAATAAATACATGAAGAGATTCACTGAAAGCACCATGAATTGAATGATAATGATCATTTATTTCAGGATAAAAGATAGTATGAGAACCATCCTCTGTTAAAATGATCCTGAGTTTTCTATTTTCTGATTTTTTTCTTATCACTTGCTGAGGAAACTATAAAATTAATTAAAGTATAAAGCAGGTGAGTGATAAACGAAAATTTATTAATAATTTAATTATAGTTAAAAAGACTAATTAACTTTTTTTATTAATCAATTGTAATTTTTTAGTTAAATAGTTGATAAAGAAATATATTAATATTCATTCATAATATTAATATGGTATAATTTATTTGCAAAATTATGAATAAATTATATATTTTTGTATGTAAAAATGTATGAAAAATGGCTTCAGTGAATTTTTACCTTGAAAAACGAAAAGGTCAGGATAGAAGGTTAAAAAGGTTTAACGTCCCTGTTTTACTGTATTTTAGCTATGATGGTAAAAGACTGCAGATTAATACTGGTGAAAAGACAGATTTTGAGAAATGGGATTTTAGAAATCAGAAAATAATTGGAAAGGTCCCTCATAGCGAACAGATCAACGCCTGCCTGGCTTCCCTCGGTGATGAAATAATGAACATTTACAGAGACGCCAGGAGAAT
>CAZEKO010000165.1:0-2778 GCA_964512775.1 uncultured Bacteroides sp.
AATTGGATTTTTTTCATAGGGATTGTCTTAAAAATAGATTCCAGCCAGTCTTGAATCACCTAAAATAGTAAAAACAAATTTTCTGAGAATAGGGTAGGGCGATTTTCATTTATCAAAAAATTATATTTCAGTCAAATTAGGTCAATTTACATATGTTACCTAAAATGACAAATTGTCTCATAATTTATACATATGTCCAAGATAATTTATCTCTATAAAGCATACTTATTCATCATTAAATTAGACATAATGTTTTACACCATTATTGTATTATAAACCAGTAATTTAATATTAATAATTAAAGTAATAATGTAAATTATAATTAACATATGTTTCATTTTTTCATTTTTAAAGCTATTTATTAATTATAAAAGCAATATATTCAGTATTTTATAATATTTATTTAAATTATTTATTCAGTTAAAGGCTATTAACTCCTAATTTATTGCTGGAAATCAACATATTTTATCTGATTATATTATATTACTTAATATATCGCTGATTAGTAATATAATACCAGGCAGGATAAAATCTATGATAAACTATGTACTTAATGTAATCATACAGAAGATTACTTATCTGTGATGTTAATGTATTTACAAATGTTATTTACAAAAAGTTACAAAAGTTAAAAATTGAGAGATCATTTTATTTACATTTGTAACTGTCATGAAAGAAAGATTAAATTCTATATTGAAGCATTTCAAAATAAATGCATCACAGTTCGCTGATGAAATAGGTGTTCAAAGAGCCAGTGTTTCACATGTTCTATCTGAAAGGAATAAACCTGGTTTTGATTTTATTCAGAGAATTCTCGACACTTATCCATCGATTTCTGCTGATTGGCTGATTACAGGTAAAGGTGAAATGTTAAAATCGAAAAACGTTGAACAATATTTATTTTCTGAGAGGGAAGTCACTGAAGAGGCTGTCAATGATGATAAAAAAGCAAGAAAGCAGACATTAAAATCCTCTGATGGTGATCAAGTTGAGAATAAAAGATCTTTTAGAGTTCGTAACATTGAAAAAATTGTTGTTTTTTATTCTGATAAGTCTTTTGGAGAGTATTTTCCGGAATAAATATCGATTATATTTGCTGTAAAATTTAGAATGTACAGACGCATCATCCGGCCGTTACTCTTCCTGATACCACCTGAAACTACACATCATATCATTGTCTTCCTTGTGAGGATTGCTTTTCGAATTCCAGGAATAAAACAAATACTTAAGAAAACTTATTTAGTTAAAGATAAACGGTTAAACCGTGAATTATTTGGACTGAAATTTACAAATCCGATTGGACTTGCCGCCGGTTTTGATAAAAATGCCGGTTTCTTCAATGCGTTTATGGTATTTGGTTTTGGTTTCATTGAGATTGGTACTGTTACTCCCGTCGGACAGGCCGGAAATCCAAAGCCAAGGCTTTTCAGGATACCACGTGATCAAGGGTTGATAAACAGAATGGGATTTAATAATCTCGGGTTGGATAAGGCTATTGATAAACTTAAAAATAAACCTGAGGGATTGATCATAGGGGGTAATATTGGCAAAAATACCTCAACTTCGAATGAAAAAGCGGTGGAAGACTATGCCCGGTGTTTTGAAGGGCTTTATCCGTATGTGGATTATTTTGTTGTTAATGTAAGTTGTCCCAATATATGTGATTTGAGTGAGCTACAGGACAAGGAGCTGTTAATTGGGATATTGATCCGTCTGGCAGATATCCGCAGCTCCATGGCGAAGAAAAAGCCAATCCTGGTCAAAATATCGCCTGATTTGAATTTTCAACAAATTGATGATGTCCTGGAACTTATTTCTCAGACTGGTATGGATGGTATTGTAGCAACTAATACTACAATTAAGAGGGAAAATCTTGCTACTGAAGCCAGGGTAGTTGAACAGATCGGAAATGGCGGTTTAAGTGGTAAGCCTCTCAGGCAAAGATCAACTGAGATAATTAAATATATTTCAGAGAAGACAAATGGCAAATTAACCATAATTGGAACAGGAGGAATCATGTCTCCGGAGGATGCCATTGAAAAGATACGTGCCGGTGCCAGTCTGATCCAGATATATACTGGCTTCATATATGAAGGACCCTGTATAGTGAAGAAGATAAACAAAGCCTTGTCGGAAAAATTATAAATAATCATTTCAGAAAACTATTTTTGTACGAATAATTTATCTGATGAAAGACAAAATCTTTTTTTTCCTGAAATACATTTTGTTCTGGATTGGCATCCATTTCTTTTTCAGGCTAATGTTCCTTTTATTATACGGGCACCTGGCAGAAGAAATTAGTTTCAGAGAAGCAGTACTTACTTTCATTTATGGATTTAAACAAGATATATTATTAACAGGTTATATCCTGATTATTCCGGCTCTGGCAATTGCTGTTTTTCCTTTCTTCAGGAGCAATCTTATTAAAAAAGGCATACTCCTATATTCAGGCATTATGCTTGTAATTCTTGTTTTGCTGTATTTGACAAACCTTGTTATGTATCAGTTCTGGAATTATCCCATCGATAAAAGTATCTTTGATTATGTAGGTTCACCAAAGGAATGGTTTGCAAATACGAAAACTATCCAGGTTTTTCTGCTTTTGATAATTTTCCTTTCTCTCTACATATTATTCTGGTTTATTATTTTTAAAAAATGGCTTACCAATAATATCAAAGTACTGAAACCGGGCTGGACATCTTTAGTATTATTGATGTTACCATTTCCTTTATTATTCCTGCCAGTTCAGAGTAAAGCAGGTATTATCCCGGCAAATAA
>CAZEKO010000165.1:2878-4771 GCA_964512775.1 uncultured Bacteroides sp.
TAACGGATGAAGGTATATTTTTTCGTAATTTTTATGCCACCGGTGCCATGACAGACAAGGCGCTGGCAGGAATTGTCAGCGGATATCCGGCCTTACCGGGAGACTGTATCATTCATTATAAAGAGAAAACTCCGACTCTTCCTTTTATCAGTAAAAACCTGCAGTCTGCCGGATATAATACGACATTCCTTTATGGCGGAGATGTCAATTTTGCAAATATGAACTCATATCTGATGAATGGAGATTTCGATAGAATTATTTCCGATAATGGTGACGACTTCTCATCATCCATTGAGCGCTCGAAATGGGGTGTACCGGATGGATTCGTATTTGATAAATTATATGATGAATGCAATCAGTTAAAGGATCCATTTTTTATTTTATGCCTGACTCTTTCGAACCATAATCCTTTTGATGTTCCCATGGAACCTGTTTTTCCCGGGAATTCTTTTGAGGACATATTCTTTAACTCATCCTATTACAGTGATAAATGTCTGGGAGAATTTATATCTAAAGCAAAATCCACTGAATGGTATAAAAATACACTTTTCATTCTTCTAGGTGATCACGGCACCAGAATCGGGAATGAAAATGAATTTGATCTCAAAAGATATAAAATACCGATGCTCTGGTTAGGTGGTGCCCTTAAATCCGGACAAATAAATATTGATCGCTATGGATCTCAGACTGATTTGGCAAATACTCTCCTGAGCCAGCTTAATCTTCCAGCCAGTCAATATAAATTCAGCAAAAACCTTTTGGATCCTGAATCTCCTTCATTTGCATTTTATTCCTGCCAGAATGGTTTTGGTATGATAAGCGACAGTGTACACCTGGTTTATCATTTACCAGCTTCCGAATTCTACATAGAAATTGGTTCTGAAGCCTCCGATTGGAGAAAAACTTGTCTCGCTTATATGCAGTACCTTTCAGCAGACTTTATTAAAAGGTAGTCGTATCGTATTTCGGTATGAAAAAAGTATTGTTTATTATTAATAGCCTGCTTCAAAAGAGATCCGGCAGGGACCTCTCACAGATTATACCGAAGTATCTGGATAAAAGTAAATTCGATTTTGATATCTATTATTCTCAGTATCCGGGGCATGCCGGAGAAATCGCATTTTCAAAGAGGGATGAATATGATATCGTCGTTGCAGCGGGTGGTGACGGTACAGTGAATGAAGTAGGACAGGCGCTGGCAGGTTCAGCTACTATCCTTGGATTGATACCTCTTGGCTCCGGAAACGGACTGGCCAGGACACTATTAAAGATTCCACCATCTGTCCCGAAATCAATTCAGATATTAAATTCATGTAATATAAGGCCTCTGGATATGGGGCTTATAAATGGAAAGCCCTTTTTCAATATGGCAGGAGTTGGATTTGATGCGATTGTTGCACACAGATACAACGTAAAAGATAAGCATGGATTTTTCACATATCTGCAAACCGTAGTTGAATTGTTCTTTAAGTACCAACCACAGAAGTTTGAGTTATTATATGAATCTGAGGTACACACAATCAAAGCTTTTCTTATCTCATTTGCCAATAGCAGTCAGTGGGGGTATAACGCGCATGTTTGTCCCGGTGCAGATCCATCTGATGGATTGCTGGGCATTACTATCATACGAAGTTTTCCGAAATTAATAGTCCCATTCCTTGCATGGAGGCTTTTTACCGGGAAAATAAATAAATCACGCTTCGTTCAGGTGTTTATGACTAAAAGTATCCAGGTAAGGTCACCGGGAGAAATCATTGGACATATAGACGGGAATCCTGTGATTTTTAAGGATAATATCTCCGTTGAAGTGGTACATAATGCTATTAAGGTGATAGCAGTTTAATTCGGTCACTTGAAACCCTAATATATTTATATAATTTTATCATAAACATA
>CAZEKO010000166.1:0-2229 GCA_964512775.1 uncultured Bacteroides sp.
ACCACACTGAAAGGAAGCAGGACACCCCGGATATCCCTTAAAAAGACATACAGCATAATAAGCATTATAACCAGTCCGATGATCATTAACCGTTTCATATCTCCGGCAATATCTCCAGAAATGACTGATTTCATATAGGGCAGTCCTCCAAGATATGCTTTCTCATTGCCCGGATTTTCACTGATAATACTTTCCACTTTTGAAACGATTTCTTCGTCTATCACATCGCTATTTAAAGAAAGAATAATAGTCGTCAATGTAAAATCTTCAGAAACCACAATATTCTTTGCCATATTGCTTTCTGACAGGTCTTTGCGAAGGCTTTCAATTTCTTCTTCCGTTTGAGGTATCACATCAAGAAATGATTCTGAGACAAGCATGCCTCCCTCACCTTTTAGATTTTTGACATCAAATAATGACATTATCTGCCCTACCTCATCCAGCTTATTCAGTCCCTTCCTGATACTTTTAATTCTCTTGAGTGTCTGGGGATTCAATACATCATCCGTTTCAAAAATCAGTATCATTAATTCATCACCGCCGAAAATATCTTCAATTTCCTGGGTATTGATCCTGGAGGGCATGTTTGATGGAATATATTTCTCCAGATCAGGATCAATCTCCGCCCTGAAAATCTGTAATCCAATAACTACGGGTATGACAATACTTAATATAATTATCAGCCACCGGTACTTCAATATAAATTCTCCTGATTTCATATTTATTTATTCTAAAAACTCCATTTTAATTCCAGGAATCCTGCATTAAAAACAGGGGCCACGATATCGTTCAGTGTATTTGTGGGACCACTGAAATACTGCCCGCCCAATGTAATTTTCCAGTTATCAGATATATAGTATGATAATTTTGGCATGACCATTAATTCTTCCGTACTCAGATTATACATACAAAATACTTCCGCATTCAGAATACTGTGAAATAGCGCTATGGATGGCCTTACTGAAAATGAATGGCTTACCCTGTGGGTTTGTCCATATATAAGCCTGTTAAAACCATGTATTTGTTCCTGTAAAATTTCAGTCATCATTTCATACATTGATGTGTCGATCAGTGGAAATTCATCCGATTTGTTAAATAACATAAGTTGGGGCATGTCAGTGAAATTCGGTACCCATTGTCCTATATATTGTACCATGAAATTGAAATTCCCGAATGACCTGTCGATCCCGAAAACATACCTGAGATCGGTTCCCGGAGTAAAAATTTCATCCCGGAATTTTTTAGCCGGAATTCTTAATCCGGCTTCACCCCGTATGCTAAATCCCCCGGCTGATGTGGAGAAATCAGCACCTATGGTATTATGCCTGAAGGCTTCTGCACCAAGGTTCAGAAACAATCCGTTCAGGTTCATGTTGAGACTTACAATATCAATTCCGGGTTGAGGATCAAAGCCTGAGAACCATGAAACAGAACCATCAATTCCTGGAAATAAAAATTCAGTTTTCAGTCCCAGGTTACCTCCTGAGTTTTCCCATTCCAGGTTCCCCGGATTTTTAAATTTTACATATTCCGGCATGTCAAAAAGATCAAACCGGTATATGGAATATCTGTAAAATGGAACCCATACGCCTTCCAGCCTGATATTTTCACTCAGTCTGTACTTGCCCAAAAAAAGATTATTAGCCAACCGGATATCATCCGGTTCAGGTGATCTTACAAAGTAATTCTTAGGTGTAAGGTTATCTGTCGGATTGAATCCATCTGCTCTTCCCCAGGCAATAATCTGATGACCGATCCTGAGATCAAACCTCCCCAGGGAAACATCTGCATAAAATTCCCTGAGTTCAGGCTTGATTATCGTGCTTCCATATTCATAGCCACCCCTTAAACGTAACTCTGAAAAAATGCTTAACGACTCATCAGGAATAAACCTGAGTTTCAGGGCTGCTTCACCATATCCACTCGAAACCTCAGCATTATTACCGTTCTCACCAACATATAATGTTCCTCTTGTGTATCCTCCCAGCTCAATTCTGTCACTGGAGAATTGCCTTTCACTCGAATCCTGACCGGCAGATTCAAAAAGACTTTGACCGTAGATGGTAGATGAAGTAAGAAATAAAACCGACAATATAACTGCTTCTGTTTTTATCACAATTCAACCAGGATAATCAAACATTTTTTAACAATAATACTTCAGAAAATCCCCATTATTGTCCGATCCGCTAAGTATGAACAAAAGACTTGTCCTGTCTTAGCGGTTAGGAC
>CAZEKO010000166.1:2329-4730 GCA_964512775.1 uncultured Bacteroides sp.
AGAAACTTCATTAAATCGGGCAGCATTTCTATTG
This sequence comes from uncultured Bacteroides sp., assembly GCA_964512775.1. GTDB lineage: Bacteria > Bacteroidota > Bacteroidia > Bacteroidales > SM23-62 > LJUQ01. The sequence goes on from CAZEKO010000166.1 coordinate 2,364, forward strand.
CCACTTTCGGATTAGCGAATAATATTTTTTCAGGTTGCAGTGAAGAAGATTCCAGATTTAAGGAACTTGAGAATATGACGGCCGGTGTGGAACCTCTTACTACTGAAGATTTTAAAAGCAGACAGAACAAGGCTTCCATACTGATGGAAGAAAATCAGATGGACGGATTATTCATTACAGGTGGTGCTAATCTTAAATACTTTCTTGATCTGTCATGGTGGCAGAGTGAAAGGTTATTTGGGGCAATAATGAACCAGAAGGGAGATCCAATATGGATATGTCCGGCTTTTGAGTTAGAAAGAGCACAGGAAGTCATTAAGTATGGAACAGATATCCGGGTCTGGCAGGAACATGAATCTCCATATGATCTGGTTATTAGTATTATGAAAGATTTGCGTACTTCATCAGGAGTGCTTGGAATTGATCCAAACGTCAGGAACTTTGTTGTTGAAGGTATCAGGATGGCCGTTTCCGGAACTCAACTTCAGCTTACAGATGGAGCACTGATAACAGAAAACTGCCGTGGTATAAAAAGCAAAAAGGAACTTGGATATATGGATCTTGCAAACCGGATCACAAAAATGGCTTACAGAGAAGCATTCAAAATGCTGAAAGAAAGTATGGATCCCGGGGAGCTGGAGAAACTTATCCGGCAGGCTCATTTGAAAATGGGTGTGTCAGGTGGTGGATATCCGCAATTTGGCATTTCATCTGCTTTCCCTCACGGAACTGAGGAGACATTTACCCTGAAACAGGGTGATATTGTTATTGTTGATGGTGGTTGCAGCGTGGAAGGATACCTGTCAGATGTCACAAGGACAATCGTATTCGGTGAACCTTCAGATAAGCAAAAAAGAATTTTTGATATAATTCTGAGGGCCCGACAAGAAGCAATGAATGCTGTACGACCAGGTGCTACATGCGAATCTGTCGATGCAGCCGCAAGGAAGGTAATTGATGATTCCGGATTTGGACCTGATTATAAATATTTTATGCACCGGCTCGGACATGGCATCGGGCTTGAAGGACACGAATATCCTTACCTTGTAAAAGGAAATAAACTGGAGCTTCAACCTGGAATGACATTCAGCAATGAACCCGGTATCTATATTTACAATGAGTTTGGGATCAGGGTTGAAGATTGTTTTGTAGTTACTGAAGACGGTGGAAGGTATCTTGGAGGTTTGCTAACTGAATCAATTAATGAACCATTCAGTCTGGACCAATAATTAAAATTCAGAGAGAAAACCATCCTTATGATCACGCAGAATTAACTCCCTGTTTTTCCTTATATTCCGATGGGGTCATCCCAGTGATCTCTTTAAAGGCACTATTAAATGAAGATTTTGAGTTAAATCCTGCTTCAAATGCTATAGCAGTCATTGTATATTTTTGGTAATCTTTATCTGCCAGCAGGCTTTTAACCTCTTCCACCCTGTACTCATTAATGAACTGGTAAAAATTTTTATTCAATTTCTCATTTATCACCTGCGTCAGGTAATGACGTGGTATACTTAAAGATTCTGCTACATCCTGTATCGTCAGATCTACGTCCAGGTATGGTTTTTTAGTTTCCATATGCTTAAGCAACCTGCCCAGGTATTTTTCAGCATCTGAGTCTTTCAGCCCTGACCTTTCATATTTTATTTCAGGTTCTACAGGTTCAACTTTTCTGGTTTTTGTCTTTCTTTCAGCATATAATTCATTGAAAATACCTGGCTGTTTAATACCATATGAACTGAAAGCAAATGCAAAGAAGGTTAGCCCGAAATAGGAAACAATGGTAGGATCATATGGTAATTCCTTTTTAAAAATAACATAGACTCCTACAATGAAAACCAGAACATATGTCACATAAAAGCCTATGGAAATAACTTTCAGCCAGCTCAGGGTTATACGTGCTGATGTATAAGAGAACAGTTCCTTCATATTCCGCTCGTGCCGTCTTATCAGTACAAATGATATAATGCTGTAGGTTGTTATCGAGATGAAAAATGACAATCCGTATATCAGCCTGAAAGACAGGAAAGGATCGTTAGCAAAAAAGTTATCCAGTTTTATCACCGGCCTTCCATGAAATACGATGGCAGTCGTAAAGACAGCAACAAAAGGGATTAGATGCAGCCAATACTGCCATTTGAATTTAATATTTTCAGTGGTCAGGAATTTAACATACAGGTATAAGCAAGGCCCGTATGTGAACGGAATAAACACAAATTCATACAATGGGAGAACCGTTTCATTAACCAGAGCGAAAATCATTTCAATTGCAATCAAAAAAAGCCATGTGGCTAATATCCGGTCGGCAATGGTAGGATTGCGCTTGGTGCCTATCATCAGTCCTGCAAAAAAGGACTGGGCAATTCC
>CAZEKO010000167.1:0-4729 GCA_964512775.1 uncultured Bacteroides sp.
AATCCATAGTTATGAGTATATCCATTATAGTCGCTATCGCTGAAAACAATGCCATCGGTTTGAACAATAAGTTGCTATGGCATATATCAGCAGACATGAAAAGATTCAAGAGGATTACATCAGGGCACAAGGTAATAATGGGCAGGAATACTTACCTTTCCCTTCCAGTCAGGCCCCTTGCCGGAAGAACAAATGTTGTGATAAGCGATAAACCCGGTGAACAATTCCAGGATTGTTTAATGGTTAATTCCATTGAGCAGGCGCTTGAGATATGTCCTCCCCGGGAGGAATGTTTTGTCATTGGAGGAGCGATGATCTACAAACAATTTTTCAGGTATGCAAAAAAACTTTATATCACCAGGATTTATAAATCATATAATGCCGACACTTTTTTCCCGGAAATTAATTATGATGAATGGTTAGAGATTGAAAGAGAAACATACGGACCTGATGGCAAGAATGATTTTTCGTATGCCTTTATTATTTACGAGAGAAAATTATTAATTTAACCCCAATAAATTAATCCAAATTTGTTTACTATGAAAAAAACTATTGTTTTTATCGCTTCATTTCTTTTTCTGGCTTTCCAGGTTGCAGCACAGGCAGACCGGATAGTTGGATTCTGGTTGGTCGAAGAAAAAGATGCTCAGGTTCAAATAGTCAAGTCTGCAAATGGCAAATACAACGGGACCATCATCTGGTTGGATGAACCATTTGAAGATGATGGCTCAGTAAAAGTGGATGATGAAAATCCCGATCCGGTGCTGCAGAAAAGGACCATAATGGGATTACCATTGTTAAAAGACTTTGTTTATAATAGTAAGGAAAAAGAATGGGATAAAGGAACAATCTATGATCCCGATAGCGGAAATACCTATGATTGTTATATGTGGTTTGATGATGATCCAAATGTTCTTCATATAAAAGGTTTTATCCTAGGTATGAGATTTATCGGCAGGAGTTCAACATGGTACAAGTCTACTGACAAACGTGAGTAATATTTTAAAGCAGAATCAGGAAAATACAGATTCAAACTTTTTAGAAAAGCACCTTTAACAAGGTGCTTTTCTTATTTCTAATTTGTAACTTTAAGATTCATTTAATTCAACAATACAATGACTAAATTAAGCTCAATTCAGGCATTTCTTGGATCCAAAGAGATAGCTGTCTGCGGTGTTTCAAGAAACAAAAAAAAATTCGGAAGGGTGGTTTATGATACCCTGAAGGGAAGAGGATTTAAATTATATGGAGTCAATCCAAACATGACCGATATTGACGGGGATCCGTGCTATCCGGATGTTTCTCAACTTCCCGGACATGTTAAGTATCTCTACATAGTGACGCCCGGAAAACAAACCGGGGAAATCGTTGCAAAAGCTATTGAGAAGGGGATACCCAATATCTGGATCCAGCAGATGTCGGAATCACCTAAAGCAGTTGAACTGGCAGAAAAGAATGGAATCACCCTTATTAAGAAAGAGTGTATCCTGAAGTTTGCCGAACCCATCACAGGAATACATAAATTCCATCGCTTTTTAACCAAACTGTTTGGAATGTATCCAAAGGATTAATATCCATTAAGGTCATTTTTATTATCCCAGTCTGTTCCACATACATAATTAAACTATTTAAACCATGTCAAAAAAGAATTTTCAAATGCCATTTTTAATCGTTCTGCTTCTTTTCCTGAGCAGTTGTATTTTCGATTTTCGTGAAACCGTTTATGGAAATGGCAAGGTGGTAACTGAAGACAGGTCTGCCGATTCATTTAACAGACTAAAAGTGAGCAGTGGGGTTGATGTCTTTATTACCCAGGGTGAAGAAGAATCCCTTAAGGTTATTGCAGATGAAAACCTTCTTGAATATATCAAGACGGAAATAACTGACAATACGCTTAAAGTCTATACTGAAGCTAATATACGACAGGCAAAATCTAAAGAAGTACATCTGGTTTATAAACAGCTTCGTGAAATTGATATTTCCAGTGCAGGTGATGTTGAGGGTACAAACCGGATGAAAGCTGATGACCTTGATCTTGATCTCAGCAGTGCAGGGGATCTTGTCCTTGATGTTGAGGCAAAAAGAATTAACTGTAACATCAGCAGTGCAGGAGATGCAAGGCTATCCGGAACATGCGATGAGCTGGATGCGGACATTAGCAGTGCAGGTGATCTTTATGCATGGGACCTGGTGGCCAGGAAGGCACATGTAAATGCATCCAGCGCAGGGAATGCAAGAATCTATGCAACCGAGGAGGTAGATTTAAGCTCAAGCAGTGCAGGGGATATTTATTATAAAGGAGATCCTAAAACAATCAATACAAATAAATCAAGCGCCGGAAGTATTATCAAAAAGTAAATCTCAATAATACTATGCAACTACGTGAATTTAAATCATTTATTAACCTGGCAGCTATTCTATTGATATGTATTTCCTGTGCAAATGACAGATTACCTACGAGAAACATCATGAATTTTAACAAAGAGTGGAAATTCTTTTTAGGAGATGCGGTAGGAGCATCAGATCCTGATTATAACGATTCAGAATGGAGAAATCTTAATTTGCCTCATGACTGGAGTATTGAAGGAGAATTCAAGCCGGATAATCCAGCAACGCCGGGAGGTGGTGCATTACCCGGGGGTATTGGATGGTACCGTAAAAATTTTATTCTCACCGATCAGGATAAAGACAAATTAGTATTCATAGATTTTGATGGGATCTATCAAAACAGTGAAGTATGGATCAATGGTCATTATCTCGGGAAAAGACCTTACGGATATATTTCATTCAGGTATGAACTAACTCCCTATCTGATTTATGGTGATGGGAAAAATGTGCTGGCAGTTAAAGTTGATAATTCCAAACAACCTAATTCACGTTGGTATTCAGGTTCGGGTATCTACCGGAATGTTTGGCTGGTAATGACTAACCAAGTATTTATTGATCATTGGGGAACAGTTATAACAACGCCCCGGATAGATGAAAGTTCAGCACTGGTATCCGTCACAACAACAGTGCAGAATGTTTTGCTTCAACCTCAGACTATAAAGCTGAAAACTGAGATTATCAACTCAGACGGCAGACCGGTTGCATCATTTTTTTCTGAAGATGAAGTGCCGAACAAATCTTCAAAGGAGATTTTGCATGAAATAGAAGTTGGCAATCCAATACTCTGGTCAGTTGAAAATCCTTATTTGTACAAAGTAATAACAACTATTGAATCTTCCGGGAGAATAACTGATAAATATGAAACAAATTTTGGTATCAGGTATTTCAGCTTTGACAACCAGAAAGGTTTTTCTCTTAACGGTAAACCAATGAAATTATATGGTGTGTGTAATCATCATGACCTGGGTTGCCTGGGTGCAGCAATTAACACACGCGCATTGGAACGTCAGCTTGAGATATTAAAGGAAATGGGATGTAACAGCATCCGGACTTCACATAATCCGCCGGCTCCTGAATTACTCGATCTATGCGATAAAATGGGATTTCTGGTTATGGATGAGGCATTCGATATGTGGAAAAAACAAAAAAATCCCTATGATTATCACCTGGCCTGGGATGAATGGCATGTCCGTGACCTGGAAGATTTTATTCTTCGTGACAGGAATCATCCGAGTGTGTTAATATGGAGCATAGGAAACGAAATCGGAGAACAAAGGGATACCTCAGGCATTAGAATGGCTATAGAACTTGCTTCAATTGTCAGAAACCTGGATCCTACAAGGCCAATTACCTCAGGATGCAATTTCCCTGATCCCGCCAACAATATTATCAAATCAGGCGCACTGGACCTGGTAGGCTATAATTATCAGCAAGATCATTTTGGTGAATTCCCTGAACAATTCCCCGGACAAAAATTCATTGCTTCTGAGACAACTTCTGCACTTGCAACCAGAGGTTACTATGATATGCCATCCGACAGCATACGTGTCTGGCCGATACGCTGGGATAAACCGGCTCCGGCCAATCCGGATCATACCTGCTCTGCATACGATAATTGTCATGTCCCCTGGGGTTCTACCCATGAAGATGCATGGAAGATGATAAAAAAATATGATTTCCTGTCAGGAATGTATATCTGGACGGGATTTGATTACCTTGGAGAACCTACACCTTACTGGTGGCCGGCCCGCAGCTCATATTTCGGGATTGTCGACCTGGCAGGTTTTCCTAAAGACTCATATTACCTCTATAAAAGTGAATGGACAGAAGAGCCAGTCTTGCACATATTCCCTCATTGGAATTGGAATGAAGGTGATACAATTGATGTCTGGGCTTACACAAGTTGCAATGAAGCAGAGTTATTCCTGAACGGACGTTCTCTTGGTGTCAGGCATAAAGAGGAGGATATTTTCCATCTTGTATGGAGGGTTCCCTGGGAGCCAGGTGAACTTAAAGCCATCGGGAAAGACCCGGGCAAGGATTTGCTGGAAAAAACAGTAAAGACAGCCGGTGAACCATCGAAATTAGTCTTGTCTGCAGATAGGGACATAATTTACGCAGATGGCAGTGATCTTTCATTCATAACGGTTAAAATCACCGATGCAAACGGGATAATGGTTCCAAACGCGAATAACCATGTCCAATTTAACATTGAAGGTACAGGCGTTATAGCCGGGGTTGATAATGGACTTCAAACCTCCCACGAACCTTTCAAAGCTGATAACAGAAATGCATTCAACGGTCTTTGCCTTGTAGTAGTACAATCGTTGGAAAAACCAGG
>CAZEKO010000168.1:0-4706 GCA_964512775.1 uncultured Bacteroides sp.
TTGGTAAGGTTAGCATCTATCACAGTTTGTGGAATTGGGAAAAGGGTGTCTCTTGGTGAGATCAATTCTCCACCACGGTGATTATACTTTGCTGTCCTTTCCAGCCACTTGTGTGTTCTCAACAGGGTATATCTGCGGTCTTCTTCCACGATCAGTTCACGGGACCTCTCATCCAGTATAAAATCAAGGGTTACATCGGCCGCAGTGATGGGCGTTGCATTTGATCTTTCCCGGATAATATTGATGGTGGCAGCGGCAGCAGCAAGCTGACCCAGTTTGAATTGAGCCTCAGCTTTAAGAAGATAGGTATCTGCAAGCCTTAAATATATCTGATCGGACCAGGCAAAATCCGCCGCCATATCATTCGGATCAGTCCCTTCACCTTTCCTGGAATATGGAAAATTCGCCACATGATGATGCGCAGAAGTTATATCATTTCCTTCTGACCAATCCAACCATATGGTATCACCATATGACCATGTATCATTAGGCAACCTATCGGCGCCGTTTCCGGGAGCATTCTCCTCTGCAGTTTTGAGAATAAAGAATTTTCTCATTATATAGTTCTGTGCCCTGTCATCCTGGTCCTCATAACTCATTACCCACCATCTTGTCGGATTAAAATAGTTCTTGCCCCGGCCACCTCTTTCATAGGTAAATTGCAGTGACAGCTTTTCCTGACGGATCAGGTTATATTCTCCGGTTATCGCACGGCTCAACTCATGACCCTGGCCGTCCAGAGGATCATATAGCTTAAACTGCCAAATCCACAGGGCTTCGGTATTGCCATCCTCACGGTTCTGATTCCCTGCGGTCGGTGTATGCTTGAACATGTCCCCGTAAGGGCTGCCATCCGGGTCGTCCTTAAACACTCCATACCTTTCTGTAACAAGCTGGTATGCAGGATTGGCGATACACTGGTCGGCCCAGTAGAGTGCGCTGTCCGGCTTATTTACAGCGAGGTAGGTCTCAGCAAGGAAAGTCTGAACAGCACCTTTGGTTATCCTGCCCTGCTTGGATGCTTCCGTAGGGACATACTGCTGTGCCCACATAAAATCGGTGATCATCTGTGCCCTCACCTGGGCAACCGGGGCACGCTCCCAGTCGGTTTTAATTGTCTTTATTAAACTGAGACTAAGCGGAACATCGCCCCACGACCATGCCAGGCGCCTGTAAGCCCATGCGCGCAGGGCTCTGGCTTCAGCTACAATCCTGTTCTTATTCTCTTCAGCGCTCATATCTCCTCCCGCCCAGTCAACGTCCGGATCCTCTGCGAAGGTGATTATATTATTTGCTGAATAAACAATTTCATACAACCATGCCCAGGTCTCTTTTAAATCATCATCATCCGGACTGTTTAAAGCTCCCCATTCATAAAATATATGACTGCGTCCTCTGTTGCTGCAAAAATTATCTACCCCGTTTATGGCATTCTCTATTTTTTCGGACTGCCATCTTGCATGCCTGGCTATATTATAAAGACCATTCAGCATGGCCTCAAAACCCTTATAGTCCTTAAGCAGTGTTTCACTGGAGAAAAGATTCGGTGGTGTTTCTTCGAGATAATCTTTTGAACAGCTTGCCAGCATCATGATTATCACGGCTATTACTGAAATCTTTGATATTTTCATTTTAGTTGATTTTTAAAATTCCACACTTAAACCAAAAACATATTCCTTTACCATTGGAATTCTCAGCTGGATATTATCACTGGTAGGATCATCAGCCTCCACAATTAATTCCGGATCCAATCCCGGCCATTTCGTAAAAGTAAACATATTGCGCAAGGTTACATACAACCTTATCCTGTCGAGACCGATTTTTCGGATCATACTCTGTGGGAAATCATAGGAGAGGGTGATATCCTTTATCCGGATAAAACTGGGATCTGCATAAATATGTCCTGTGTGCCCGTTATCAAGCTCTGCATTAAGCTTATTCATGGGCCAATCATTCGTGGGATTTTCAGGAGTCCAATAGTTCTTCTTTGTAGTATTATACCTTATTTCTGAGCCATTTTCACTCTTCAGATAATCCCGTATGGTTGCGCCGTAAGCTCCATGTATGAATACATTCAGTTTGAAATTCCCGTAGGAGAATGTATTGTTTAATCCCGCCATTATTTTTGGATCCAGCTGGCCTATTATTTCCCTGTCATTATCATCAATGACTCCATCCCCGTTACCATCCTTAAGCTTCAACATTCCGGCTACTGCTTTGCGTGTCGCAGGAGCCGAACCAACTTCATCCAGCTGCCAGACGCCATCCCATACATAATCAAAATTAACCCTTATGGGATAACCGATGAACCAATTATTGGCAAGGTCATCAACTTCATTTCCTTCCTCATCCAGCAACCCATACAGTGAAACGATCTTATTTTTATTAAAGGAGAAATTACCGGTAGTGGACCATACGAATTTACCACGGACGATGTTCCTTGAATCAATAAAAAGTTCAACACCCTGGTTCTGGGTTTCTCCGATGTTCTGGGTAATTGCCGGCTGGACCCAATCATCGGGGTAGTCAAGCCCGGTGGTGTTGAGATGGGTAACCGGGGTAACACCATGTATGGAAGAAATGGTCCTGTTCAGCAGTAAATCATAGGTATTGGTCTGATAATAGTCAATATTACCTGAAATCCGGTTTTTAAGCATTGCGAAGTCCATCCCAATATTTACTGTTCGCGATGATTCCCATCCAAGATCTGCATTTCCTAATTCAGCGGGTTTATATCCTATCTGAGCATCCGGGCCGGACATTATGTTTGCAGGAACTAATCTTGATAAGGACTGATAGGCATCGATAGCCTGGTTGCCATTCAGTCCCACGGAAGCTCTCAACTTCAAAACACTGAAAAGATCTTTTAGCGGGAAAAATCCTTCATTAGCCAGGTTCCAGCCCAGTGCAACAGAGGGAAAAACACCCCATTTGTTATCCTTCCCAAATCCTGAAAAACCATCCCTTCGCACCGTTATCGTTAAAAGATACCGGCTGGCATAGGAATAATTAAGCCGGCCCATCTGGGAAAGAAGATAGGTTTCTTCAAAAGAGATTGTGGGCATGCTCACTTCAGCCGATGAAACTGAATACCATCCTAGAAAATCATTGGGAAATACTTCAGCATCCAGATCATTTCCTGTGTACTTGTCTCCTTCAAAACTATATACCCCGGTGGCAAATATGGAATGGTCCCCAAATTCCCTGGTATAACTAACAATATTCTCCACAACAGTGTTACGGCTAAGGCTGGTTGATAAACTTGCTTTTCCCGATGGCAGTCCGCTCTCAGTAGTTACTGGCCTGTAGGTTCCATCGTCGGTGGTTTTCACCCTGAAACCGGTATTGAGCCTGTAAGTTAATCCTCGGACAAAAGGGAATGTTATTAAAGCATAATTGTTGGTTACAGCCTGGTAGGACAGGTTCTTGTTATCATAGTATAATCCCTGAAGAGGGTTGGCGACAACAGTATGTTCCGGCCAGGGCCAGAGTGTTAATTTACCATTCTCATCGTATGCTGTTGTAAGAGGATTCTTTTCAATACAATCCTCAAAATCTGGACTCTGTCCACTTTCATCTACAAAAGCTATCTGGGTGCGTGTGCCAATTGTTAACCAGTCGGTAATTTTTGTATCAATATTTATCCTGGTTGAAATACGCCGATAGTCGTCATTTATAGCTACACCGGCAATATCCGTCAAACCTCCCCCAATATAAAAAGTTGTTTTTTCGGACCCGCCTGATATAGACAGATTGTGTTCGTGTTTCTGCCCCTGGCGACTGGCAAGTTCAAACCAATCGCTCCATTCGCCAGCCTCATAAAGTGCAATTTCACTTGGTGTTATGAGGTTGGGACCCCGCTCCATTTTATAATCGTAATATTCCGGACCTGTCAAATAATCAGCCTTCTTTGTAATTTGTTGTATTGAATATTTCCCTTCGTATTGAACAGAAATCTTGCCGGCTTCACCCTCCTTGGTAGTAACAAGAATAACCCCGTTGGCACCCCTGGATCCATAAATGGCAGCAGCCGAAGCATCTTTCAGAATCTCGATTGCCTTTACATCATTGGGATTAATATCACTGATGTTGCCACTATAAGGTATCCCGTCAACAACAATCAGGGGTTCATTATCGGCAAGAATTGAGTTACGTCCCCTTATCATTATAGTTTGATCAGGATTGGTTCCACCGGCATTGGTAGATACCATAACTCCCGGAACGTAACCCTGGATAGCCTGAGCAATACTAAGGTTAGGAACCATCTCCAACCTTTCTTGTGGCAGGGAAGCAACTGTCCCTGTTATATCACTCTTTTTCTGTGTACCATAACCTACTACTGTAACCTCAATAGCTTGCAATTCCAGTTCCATGGAAACATTTATTGTAGTCCGGTTCTGGACAGGTATTTCCATAACTTTATATCCTACAAATGAAAATACCAGGATATCACTCGCACTACTCACGTTAATAGAATATCTGCCATCACCATCTGTAAGAGTACCCCGGGTTGTCCCTTTTACCTGTACAGTCGCACCAGGAAGGGAATTACCGTTTTCATCAGTAATTGTTCCTGAAACCATAATTTCCTGAGCAAAAACTGATGCTGATGCCAAAAATAGAAAGATCATCAATAGTTTTTTCATAATTTATTCGGATTAGTCGATATTAAGCGTAACACATTAACTTGAATTGTATAAAGCTGA
>CAZEKO010000169.1:0-4705 GCA_964512775.1 uncultured Bacteroides sp.
TATATTGCAGAAGAATTTCATAAGGCTGGCATAAAATGGTTTACGGATGACGGATTACAGGAATTTGAAATAGTCACGGACCTTGAATTGGGCAAAAATAATACGCTTCAATTGCAGGAGGTCTCTGGCGTACCTGGAAAAGATTTCACGCCGGCACCTTTCAGCTCTAATGATAGTCTTGATGCAGAAGTAGTTTTCTGCGGGTACGGTTTTGAGATAAATCAAACAGATCTTAAGTGGAATGATTATGCTGGTCATAATGTATCTGGAAAGTGGGTAATGGTCCTCAGGGGAAATCCTTTACCTGACCAGTCCTCATCAATATATGACAATTACAGCAATGACCGTGACAAGGCAATGGTGGCAAGGGACAATGGTGCCTCTGGAATTATATTTATTTCGGGTCCACTTTTTGATCCATATGATGAATTAATGTCATTAAAAACAAAAGAAAGTTCCGTCAACATTCCTGCTATTCATATTACCAGGAATCTGGCAGATCTAATACTTAAATCCTCGGGTAACTCTACTGCCACTCTTGAAAAAAAGATTAACGATAAGCTTAAACCATTCTCATTCAATACTGGTGTAATAACAAAAGGATCAGCTGAAATCATTCCACGGAAAGCAAATACATATAATGTTGCAGGATTTATTGAGGGATCTGATCCGGAAAAAAGAAATCAATGGATAATCCTTGGAGCACATTATGATCATATCGGACTTGGAGGACCAGGGAGCTCAACCCGTACACCCGATACAATTGCTGTACATTACGGAGCCGATGACAATGCATCAGGTGTCGCCTCCTTAATTGAGATTGCAGAAAAATTTGCACTGAATGAAAAACATCCTGAAAGAAGTTTTCTCTTTCTCGCTTTTGGGGCTGAAGAAATGGGTCTTCTGGGATCAAAGCATTTCGTGGATGGTTCGATGATACCTCTCGATAGCATAAGTCTGATGATGAACCTGGATATGGTAGGAAGGATGAAGGATGGTCGTCTGCAGGTTATCGGGACAGGAACATCAGATGAAGCTGAAGGGATTATTACACAACTTGCCATTAAAGACAGCATCGCATTAACAACCAGTCCTGAAGGATTTGGATTTGGGGCATCGGATCATGCTTCATTTTATGCTAATGATATACCGGTTATTTTCCTCACAACCGGTGTTCATCTAGATTATCATACTCCAGGTGATATGGCTGAAAAAATAAATTATCAGGATATGGTCAAAGTAGATGATTTTGCATATCAGATACTGGATAGTATTTCACGGTTAGATTCAATGTTAACGTTCCGTGAATCAGGTCCTAAAACTGTATCTACAGTCAGACCAGTCAGAGGAATGGTCACCCTGGGGATCATGCCTGATATAACTTCCACCGATGATTCACTTGGAATGCGGGTCGAATTTGTTACACCCGGAAAACCTGCTCAAATTGGAGGCATGAAAAAAGGAGATATCATTCTTTATGTCGATGGCAAACCGATTAATAATGTCTATGATTATATGTTTCGCCTTCAGAAGCTCAACAGAGGACAACAGGTCATTGTGACTGTGAACAGAAATGGAACAAATCTTGATTTGCTAATTCAATTATAGAAATGAAAAAATCTCTGATCTGGACGATATCAGTATTAATTACACTTGGAGCAGCTGTTTTCCAGAGATTAACAGGTCCGACCTACCCTGAAACTAATAAACTGAAAGTTGGAAATAATGAAATTAAGGTCCACCTCCCGACCAGTCATGGCGGAAATTCAGACAGGGAGATAAAAATCTGGGATCCTGAAAGCCAGCTAGAAGGTTCTATTATTTACCGCAGATTTCCGACTGAAGAACCATGGGATACGACAGTGATGAGGCATGAAGGTGAACATCTCAAAGGTTCCCTGCCCTCCCAGCCTCCTGCAGGTAAGCTGGAATATTCAGTAATTATTGAAAATAGGCAGGAACAAATTAAGATCAATGATCAGCCTGTAATTATTCGTTTTAAAGGCGACGTTCCCGCTTATGTTCTTATTCCCCATATATTATTCATTTTCGCTGCAATGATGTTCTCCATGGTTACCGGATTTTTTGCTGCTTTCAAGTATCCATCTTACAGGGCCTTTGGATGGATAACCTTGATATTGCTTGTAACAGGAGGATTAATTCTTGGGCCCGTGATACAGAAATTCGCTTTCGGTGAATTCTGGACAGGCATTCCATTCGGAAAAGATCTTACCGACAATAAAATACTGATAGCATTTGTAATATGGCTCATTGCTGTGATCGCTAACCTGAAAAAACAGAGACCCTGGCTTGCGGTAGTTGCATCTGCAGTGTACCTGGCCATAAATCTTATACCTCATAGCCTGTTTGGTTCCGAACTGGATTATGAATCCGGGGAAGTAGTAACCGGAGGGATACTTTTTGGTCTTATCATGATAAATTCTCAAAAAACCGGACTGCTTGATTAATGTCCTGATAAATTTCTATATTTAAATAATAAAATTTACACACATATCTTGCTTAATCTGAACGAATTAAAAATACCCACAATGAAAAGTAATCTTAATCGTCGTGATTTTATTGTAATGGGTGCCTGCGCAGGATTATCCTGCTGTATATTTATGGCGGGAAAAAAATTATATGGCATTTCCCTGCCGGAAAATGAGGTACCTGACCTGGAAAAACTCACTTATTGCGGATACAAGTGCGCAGATGATTGTCAGTTTCTTAAAGCAACCCGTGAAAATAATACCGAGCAGAAGCAGGAGGTTTATAAATTATGGCAGATTGAAGAGCGGTTTGGCGTCAAGTTTAATCCGGAGGAAATAATTTGCTGGGGGTGTAAAGCAAAAGATAAACCAGAAGGTGTAGTAATAACAAATTGTACAGTGAGGTCCTGTGCAATATCAAAAGGACTGGAATGTTGCATCCAATGCACAGAACTTAATGATTGCATGAAGGATCTGTGGGAAAGATTTCCCGAATTCAAAAAGACAGTAATTGAGATGCAGAAACAATATAATAACAAGGCAGTAATATAATTATCTTCAACCAGCGCTAAATAAAAATTCTTAACTTGCAGCACTTCCCAAATTCAATCGTCTTTTATATCAGAATAAGATGACAGATGAGTCTGGTTATCTGAACATTCATCAGGAATATATTGAAAGGTGCAGGAAAGGCGATCGTAAAGCCCAGTTTGAGATATACAGGTTATATTTCAAATCAATGTACAATACAAGCCTGAGGATTGTCAGAGACCCGCAGGAGGCAGAAGATATTATGCAGGAATCGTTTCTGTCAGCTTTTGTGAAGATTAATACTTATTCAGGTAAAGTAAGCTTTGGTGCATGGTTAAAAAAAATTGTAATTAATAATTCACTTGATGCACTTAAGAAAAAAAAGCTGCTTATGCAGGAACTTGATGAGGACTTACCTGAAAAAGTTATAGCAGAGGAAGAGTCCGATGCAGATTTTACAAATATCAGGATTGAAGATATCATGGATGCAGTTCATGATCTGCCTGATGGATACAGGGTCGTTCTTTCATTAAAATTGTTTGAAGGTTATGATCATGAAGAGATCGCTGAAATCCTTGGGATAAGCAGTTCTTCATCAAGGTCACAGTTTACAAGAGCGAAACAAAAGTTGCTCCTGATCCTTAAGAAAAAGATGTAACGGTATGGAAAATCTTGAAAATAAAATAATTAGAAATCGGGTGGCATTTGACAATGCTGAACCGGGAAATGGCCATTATGACCGTTTCATTCAGAAACTTGGTCAGATAAGTCAGGCCAGAAGGTCCTCCATTCCTTATTATATAAAAGTTGCAGTCGTTTTGCTGCTGGTATCAATTTCAAGCATCATGGTTTATGAAATGATCATTCAACCCCGTTTTGAAAAAAATGTGTATTCATTCGGGAAACTTTCTCCTGAATACAGGGAAGTTGAGGATTATTTTATCCGCACCATTAATATTAAGTACAACAATCTTCAAAATCTGGATCTGGATGATAAAGTACAGAAAGATATGATCCTGAAAGAACTCAAGGAGATGGATAAAGTATATCAGAGTCTTTCAAAAGAGCTTGAAAATGATCCTAACAACGAACGGCTGATCAATGCAATGATTCAGCATTACCAGTTAAAACTGGATATTTTAAATGATATAACTAATCAACTGGAAATAATAAAAAATGCCATCTCAAATAATAAACAAAATGAAAACAAAGATCTATAGTTCAGGTATTATCCTGGGTTTCCTGCTGCTGATTAATCAGGGGATATATTCTCAGAATGAGGTCAAAAAGGAATTTCATAAAGAGTTTCCAACAAACCTGAATACTGTCCTTACTCTGGATAACAAATATGGTGATATGGACTTGAAAAACTGGGATAAAGACCTTGTACAAATAGATGTTATTGTACATGTTGAAAATACGAGCCAGGAAAAAGCTGAAAAGTTACTGGGATACATTAATGTTGTTTTCTCAGTCGAAGGAGATGCAATAACAGCTAAAACTGTATTTGATGAAAAATTCAGTAACACATCAACATGGAGGGACGATAATGACCTGCACATTGATTATACGGTACAAATGCCAAAAGATATTCAGCTTAACCTGTATAATAAATATGGAGATGTATTTATCAATGAACTCACCGGCAGGGCAACTATCGGAATTAAATATGGAAAACTAAAAGC
>CAZEKO010000170.1:0-4662 GCA_964512775.1 uncultured Bacteroides sp.
ACACAACACTTCTCTCCAGGTATTTAACTTTTCTAATTCCTCCATCGGAATTCCCGGCTCAGTCTTAGTCCAGTTAACTACAAACTTAATATATCCTTCCCCGGGGTTCATATCTTTGTCTGATTCCTTACCTCACAATCTTATTCCTCAGGCTGGCAAGTTTGGAACTAATCTCAAGGATATTTTCAGGTTTTACATCGATATAATACTTGCTTGCAGAAATTACTTTATTGACAGTATCCACAGTTACATCATCCATCTTATAATAGATCTGAAACCGGTTAAATGATCTGCGAAGGTTCTTCAGCATAAGCAGGTATTCTGTCATTTCTTCATTTCCATAATAATTATTCATCAGTGAGATAAGGCTGTTCAGTGAATATTTCTGTTCTGCGATCTTTTCAAGAAGTTTTATATTCCCCTCATCTCTTTCATAAATCTGAGTGGCAATATACATACCTTCAACCCATCCCCCCATCATTATCATTGCTGCGGATGATTTTTCTCCTTTCCCGCGTAAATAATTGTCCGTTGAAATGTATATTTTCGTAGCTATCCTTGCCAGTGAATCCTTATTGCTGACATATTTTTCCAGATTAGTCAGGACTTCTGTATAAAGAGCCTGTGGAATACCCAGTTCGTCAGAAAGTCTTTGAATTGCTGTTAAATAATTTACAGCATCCTGTTGTCGCTCATATATTTTCACATAGCTCAGATCAACACCAAAGACTCCCAGGTTCATAGCAACTTGTAATGGTGTCTCATAGCGGCTGAGTTGGTCCGTAGAATTCAGAATTTCAGGAAAATAATTTGCTCCAACCTGTTCAAACAACCTTGCCATTTCAACAGGCAGAGACATCTGATAAAAAATTTCTTTTGGTTCAACCGGGATGGAATCAAGCATTTCCAGCATTCCGGATTCTGGAAAGACGTCTTCTTTTACAGTTTTATCTGATTTGCATGACGTTATCAGATAGGTGAAAATTAAAATACCTGAAAAAAAGAAAATCCGGTGAGATCTCACTTTTAAGGTTCTGTTTGTTTGTTATGAACAAAGGAAATCAGACAAGTTCACGCAGTTGCAATAGTTTAATAATTGCTTCAGTAATGTTTTCGATACTTAGTGTCATGCAATTAAATGTCACATCATATCGCGAATAGTCACTACCTTTCCCATGAAAATAATCCCTGAAAGCAGCTCTTTTTTTATCGATATCCACGGCATATTTTCTTGCTTCTTCAATGGACATATTGAATTTTTCACTTACCCTCAAAGCCCTCCAATCAAGAGGAGCTTCCAGATTAATATGAAAGGATTTCTCCATATACCTTGTAATAGCTACTCCTCCCCTGCCGACAATTATTACATTTCCATCCCTTGCTATATTGCGAATAACTCTGTATATAGTACTCTTGATCTTCCTTTCGCTTTTATAGTATTTTTTTGAATATGAAGAAAGGATTTCATCCATAACATTACGGCTTTCATATCTGAAAACATAGCCGATTTCAGAGGGATCAACGCCTAATTCCCTGGCAGATTCAGCAAGTATTTCCTTGCTTACCCAATGCCAGTTTGTTTTTTTTGCTTTTGGGCTTTTTAATTGAGTCAGGCGGGTAGCCAGTTCTGCTGCAATTCTTTTACCAGGACAACCGAATTCCCTGGATATAGTAACAACAGGCCCTTCAAATTCTTGTTTTGAGACAGAATCCAGATACCTCTCTGTCAGGTATTTAGAAAGATCTATTCTCATGGCAGAAAAGGAATTTATGGGATTTCTTTTAATATAAAATTAAGATTAAATATGTAATTTGTCAAGAATTGACACCTTTATTTAAGTACAACCCAACCTCTTTCTTTTGATATGACAGTAATCAATGATGATATAGTAATATGCTGTTGCATTATTTTGCTAATCTGATCTCCTGGTGCAGTATTTTCCTGAGCTTTGCGGATTTCTTCCATTTTTTCCTTTTGCGCCATTTCAAGAATCTTTCTTTTATATTCAATAATTGCCTTTGGTATGTTTTTTTTCAGAAGCATGTCTTCCGTTTCAACATTAGCACCTTTCCTTTTATGCAATTTGCTCAGTTCATATGGAAAACTCAACAGGTCAACCGCAATCTTACTTATCTGCCCATTACTATGATTCACAAAGTATTTTATATCAATTACCTCTCCCCTTTTTATACATTCATGAACTTCTTCAAATATCTGTCGGTACAGCAAATTTTTAAATTCAAGCTCATCGTTCAGAATTTCATTAATAATGAACTCAGCAACTGAAATATATTCGCTCCCGGCTTGTTCATAATTACTTTCGAACAGTTTTTCATTTCCATATTGGAGAAGGAACCTGATGAGAATTTTTTCCTGAGGTTCACTATATACTTCACTGACAAAAGCCGGAATTGGAGTGGATTGAAATCGGATGTTTTCTTCACGTGCATACTGAGAATATTTATCTTCAACCCTTTTTCTCCTCAGTCGGTAAACTTGTGAATAGAGGATTCTTTCTTCAGTATTCAGTATTTTACTGCATTCTTTAATGTATACTGAACGGGTAATAGTGTCGGGAATAACTGAAATAGAACGCACAACTTCATTGATCAGGTTGGCTTTTTTTACCGGATCATTTTCAGCTTCACCCAATAGTAATTTCGTTTTGAAAGAGATAAAATCTTTTTCTTCTTTTTTTATGAAATCTATAAATTCTTTCGAGCTAAGTTTACGGGAATAAGAGTCCGGATCTTCACCATCAGGAAGCAATACCACTCTTAAGTTCAAACCTTCTTCAAGCACAAGATCTATACCTCTTAAAGATGCTTTGATACCGGCTTCATCACCATCGTATATAATTGTAATATTTGATGTAAATCTTTTTATAAGCCTTATCTGCTCTGAAGTAAGTGCAGTCCCTGAGGATGCCACCACATTTTCAATTCCTGCCTGATGCATTGACAATACATCTGTATATCCTTCTACCAGGAAACATTTATCCAGTTTGGCAACCGATTGCCTTGCAAAATAAAGACCGTAAAGCACTCTGCTTTTCTGATAAATCTCTGATTCCGGCGAATTCAGGTATTTTGCTGTTTTATCATCCGATCTTAAAGTGCGACCTCCAAATCCTATTACATTACCTGATAATCCGTGAATAGGAAACATTATCCGGCCATTAAATCGGTCGAAGTTATTGTTCTCCTTACTAATAGTAAGGCCTGTCTTTACAAGGAGATCAAGTTTATACCCTTTCTTTTTTGCTTCCCTGGTGAAAGCGTCTTTCTGTTCCAGAGAATATCCAAGCTGGAATTTCTTGATCGTATTTTCCCTGATACCTCTTTCCTTAAAATAGGCCAGTGCTACAGATTGTCCCTCCAGCTGATCGTATAGATTTGAAGTGAAATATTTTTGTGCAAAAGTATTAATCACCAACAGGCTTTCCCGTTCATTCTGAATTTGGATTTCTTCAGCTGTTGGTTCCTGTTCAACGATTTCAATATTATATTTTTTTGCCAGGTAACGTAATGCTTCCGGATAAGTTAGCTTTTCATGTTCCATTAGAAATCCGACTGCATTTCCACCTTTCCCCGAACTAAAATCTTTGAAAATACCTTTGGATGGTGAAACAAAAAAAGATGGTGTTTTTTCATTTGTCCACGGACTGAATCCTTTATAATTCTGACCGGTTTTTTTCAGTGATACAAAATCCGAAATTACTTCTACGATATCTATCGCATCAAAAATCCTGTCTATGGTCTGCCTGTCTATCATTTTAATAAAAACTTGCCTGATAATGAATTATTTAGAATCCCAGGTTTTCTTTACTAAATTAAATAATTATTCGGGTTATTCTTACCCCCTTTTTTGAATTTAATTCTTTCCTTAGAGCAGAGGTAAGTGGAAAGTCCAAGGGAACTAAGCTATTCTAATTTTCTTAATTTTGCCTGTGTATCTACTAATAATACATTGAAAAAACTTGTCGTTTTAACTGGTTCTGGTATCAGTGCCGAGAGCGGATTGAGAACGTTTCGTGAAATGGGAGGATTATGGGAACAATATGATGTTCATGA
This sequence comes from uncultured Bacteroides sp., assembly GCA_964512775.1. Lineage (GTDB taxonomy): Bacteria > Bacteroidota > Bacteroidia > Bacteroidales > SM23-62 > LJUQ01. The sequence continues at coordinate 4,075 of CAZEKO010000170.1, forward strand.
AGTAGCAAGCCCTGAAGGCTGGGCTAATAATATGGACCTGGTTTGCAGGTTTTATAATGAACGAAGAAAACAGTTGTTAAATGCATCTCCTAATGCAGGACATACAACACTGGCAGATCTTGAAAAATACTTTGATGTTGAAATTATTACACAGAATATTGACAATCTTCATGAACGTGCTGGCAGTACAAAAGTTTTACATCTTCATGGAGAACTTATGAAATCAAGAAGTACCGGTGATCCTTCTTTGGTTTATGAACTTGATTCATGGGCACTCAATCCTGGTGATAAATGTGAGCTTGGACACCAGTTGAGGCCTCATGTGGTTTGGTTCGGTGAACCTGTTCCCCTTATGGCAACTGCTATCCAGATTACTAATGAAGCAGACATATTTACTGTAATTGGAACATCGCTTGCGGTCTACCCCGCTGCCGGTCTGATTGCTTATGTCCGGGAGGACGTTCCTATCTATATAATTGACCCTAACGATATTGCTGTGTCCTTTTACAGAAATATTGAATTTATCAGGGATGTGGCCAGTGTCGGTGTCCCGGTCCTTAAACAGAAACTTATAGAGAAATACTGTTA
>CAZEKO010000171.1:0-2362 GCA_964512775.1 uncultured Bacteroides sp.
AGCATAATGCCTCCTTTTGCACTTTTCAATTCCTTCTTCAGGTCATCGACAGACGTAATTTTAGTCTTATTAACGCCGGTTATTATAAATCCTTCTCTCATGTCGGTCTGACTTTTCAGAACGCCGTTCTGAATTTCTTTTACCACTGCACCACCTTCAATTCCCAATTTCTTTGCCTTACCTGCATCCAGATTTTCAAAAGTGGCTCCCAGAACGTCAAGGACATCCTGATTTTCCTTTTCTATAAGTTTTTTTATGCCTTTCTGGTTTGCAAGGGTGACTGAATAGGTAAATTCTTTGCCCTTCCTGTTTACAACGACATCTACCTTGTCACCCGGCCTGTGCGTTCCAATTTGTTCCAGAAGATCAGCAGATTTTAAAACCGGTGCCTGGTTTACTTTAACAATCACATCCCCTACTTTTAACCCGGCTTCAGCAGCAGCACTGTTTTCAGTCATACTATCAACATATGCACCTTCATTTACTTGCAGGTCTTCCTCTTTTACAAGGTCTCCGTTGATATCCCGTATCATAACACCCAGGTAAGCTCTCTGTACCATACCATATTTCATGATATCTTCAATGACCTTGCTTACTATGTTTGAAGGTATTGCAAAACCATATCCCATATATGATCCGGTTAGACTGGCTATGGCAGTATTGATGCCAATCAGTTCCCCGTTCAGATTTACAAGCGCTCCACCGCTGTTGCCCGGATTAATTGCAGCATCAGTCTGAATGAAAGCTTCGATTGCTGATTTATCATTGATGATATTTATATTCCGGCCCTTCGCGCTAATAATACCTGCTGTAACTGTTGAGTTAAGGTTAAATGGATTGCCAATTGCCAGTACCCATTCGCCAACCTCGACATTGTCAGAATTTGCCAGCGGCAATGCCTGCAAATCACCGTTTTTAATCTGAATTAAAGCAATATCTGTCGATGGATCTGTACCGATGATTTTTGCTTTATATACCTCATTATTATGCAGGGTCACTTCAATATCATCAGCATCTGCTACCACATGATTATTTGTAACAATAAATCCATTGCTATTGATGATCACTCCAGATCCGGTACCTTCCTGAACGTATGGCTCTGCCTGTTTCCTTTGCTGCCTTTCCTGGTTGGGGTCTCCGAAGAAAAATTTAAAAAAGTCATCTCCAAAAGGATCTCCGAATGGATCAAAATAATTAGACTGTTCTCTGGCAGAAATCTTATGTATGGATTTAATGTGCACAACAGAATTCATGACTTGCTTTGAGACTCCTGTAAAGTCCAGCGGTACAAGTTCCCCGCTTTCCTTAACAGAATATACAGCTCTGTGAGCCGGTAAATTATTCTGACCGTTAGTAACTGTCAATTCATTTTTATTCATACCGGTTATCATAAAGACCGCGATAGTAAGTGCGCTTCCTATTATTGAAGCAGTCATAAGCTTAAGAAAACGTTTCATTTTAATGTCCTCCTTTATTTATTTTTAGTTTTGATCTGATCCAGCTGTCCAACAGCTTAGTAAAATTCTTAACAATCCCGGTTTAATCATATCGAATGATTTAATATTATAATAATATTTTTTAGAAAGCCTGACCTCCGTGAAATTAATACTTGGGTCTTCTCTGTTAAATTCATCCAGGCTTTTTTTCCCAATTAAATGGGTTCTGTATGGCCTTTCAAGATCAACTTTTAGCGGAGCTTCGATTACCAGAATATTTTCCTTTAGAAATACATAAACTTCTTTGCTGATAATCTGTTCGCTTTCAGCCAGAATCATTAGCTGATCTTTAAATTTATCCCTGATAAAAGTTAGTCTGTTTATTCCGAGATGATTCCTGTTTCTTAGAATATAATATTGCCTTATATCAGGTATCCTGTTATTATTTACCTCCTGTTGATACATGGTTTTGATTTTTAATTATCTGTATTAATAAATGAATAGTGACAAAAAATCAACTATTTAATACAGGAGGGGGTAAATCCATTAATAAAAGAATTGATTCATGATTTTCGGATATAATCAGCGGGTATTCATTATAAACAAACACTCCGCTGTATCCTGATATAATGGATTCTGAAATATCAATGTCAGAATAAAAAGAATTATATATCTTATCATTATTAATATATTGCTCGTCACTGGATATTTGTGGATTTTCCTGTACAAATCTTTCTGAATTATACCTGACTGTATTGATTGTAAAAATATTCAGATATACCGGAAAAATTAAAGTGACCAGAATATTTGACAATCTGGAATTCATTTTTACAAAATTCAAATAATAAACACAAAATTACATCTACAATTATTTATTTTGATTTTATTTTGTGTTAAAGATTCTTAACGGTTTGTTAAAAATTATT
>CAZEKO010000171.1:2462-4645 GCA_964512775.1 uncultured Bacteroides sp.
TTTATTTTGATTTTATTTTGTGTTAAAGATTCTTAACGGTTTGTTAAAAATTATTAAAATGAAAAGAAGAAAATTTGTACAATCATCAATGATCGGAACTGCTGCTCTTGCATCAGGATTTACTTTCACAAAATCCAATGACCAGACCGGTGGTAAAGAAATAATCGAACTGAGAGAATATGAGCTGGCCTTCGGAGGTAGCCAGGCAAATCTCAACGCTTATTTTAAGGAAGCTTTGATCCCGGCTTTGAATAAATATGGAGTCAGCCACGTGGGAGCCTTCAGTGAACTTGGCAAATTCGAACCCACAAAAATCTATCTATTGATCCCTTATCCTGGCATTACGGAATATTTCAAAATACCATCCCAGATTGCAGAAGACAGCGATTATCTGGTTGCAAGCCGAAATTATCACAGTCTTCCTCCGGACAACAAGGTATTTAACAGACTCATCACACGTTTAATGGTGGCTTTCGAAGGCCTGCCTACTCTGAATGCTGGTTTCAAAGGTTCCGGATTATATGAACTCAGAACTTATGAAGGATATAACGAAGATGCAGTCAGACGCAAAATATTAATGTTTAACCAGGTGGAACTTGAAATATTCAGGAACAATGAATTAAACCCCGTATTCTTCGGAGAAGTTATTGCAGGTCCGGATCTTCCCTATCTGACTTATATGGTTGCATTTAAGGATATGGAAGAAAGAAACAAAAAATGGGAAAAATTCGGCGCGGATCCTGACTGGAACAGAGTAAAGGTACTGCCGGAATATGCAAATACAGTATCAAAAATTATAAAGAAATTTTTAGAGCCTTTACCTTATTCACAGATATAGTTGTAATTGATTATCAATTCTTATAATTGCTGGTAAAAAAAAATTTACTTTTACTAAATGTGAGGAAAACAAATCGCACATTTATGAAAAACTTTGAAGTCCGCAGCGGGTATCTTTTTACAAAGGGATATTCAAATTATGTTTTCGTTTTACTTTTCCTTCTTTACATGTTTGACTATATCGACAGAACGATAGTTACATCCATGTTTAGTTCTATAGAAAGGGATTGGGGCATAAGTCACACCCAGAGCGGTATGCTGGTATCTGCTGTTTATTGGGCGATTGTCCTCCTGACATTTCCCGCTTCCCTTCTTGTCGATCGCTGGAGCCGGACCAAGACAATCGGCATTATGGCTACATTGTGGAGCCTTGCTACAGCTCTTTGCGCTTTAACCGGTAATTTTGTTCAGCTATTTATGGCCAGGTTACTGATCGGGGTCGGAGAAGCAGGATATGCCCCTGGAGGCAGCGCTGTGATTTCGGGGTTGTATCCTATTGAAAAACGTTCCAAAATGATGGGACTCTGGAATGCATCCATCCCTCTTGGTTCAGCGATTGGAGTTCTGCTGGGTGGAATAATTGCTTTAAAACTGGGATGGAAGCATGCTTTCGGACTTGTAGCTTTCCCCGGTCTTATCGTTGCAATTCTTTTCTTTTTTGTAAAAGATTACAAAACTGTTGATCTCTCATTCATTGATAAAAGCCAGAATAGAATCAAGATGGAAAGGAAGGATATGTTCAAGGAATTCTTCAATAAACCATCAATACTTTTTACTTATTTTGGAATAGCAACTGTAGTTTTTGTAACTACTTCACTATTGACATGGCTTCCCACTTATTTTCAAAATGTCAGGGGATTGGCTCAGGATAAAGCCGGTACCATGGCCAGTGCCGTAATGATGCTTGCACTGGTTGGAGCTCCGCTGGGTGGTTATCTGACAGATCTATGGAGGAAAAAAAGGATAAATTCCAGGCTTTTATTCCCTGCTCTGACAACCATACTATCAGCTCTTGTCCTGTTCACAGCCCTCTTTGTTTTCAAAACAGGAATCATTCAGTTCGTTCTGTTATTGATTTTAGGCATTCTTATAATGGCTTTTATTTCAGGTGCTGCTGCAGTGACCCAGGACGTTATTCATCCGGGATTGAGAGCAACCTCTTACGCGATTGCTGTTGTGGTTCAAAACCTTTTAGGAGCATCGACCGCACCTATCGTTATTGGCAAAATATATGATAAGACAAATATTCAAACGGCCCTTTCTATTCTTCCTTTAGTTCTGTTAGTGGGTTCGCTGTTGTTCTACCTGGGATCCAGGTATTATGCAAAAGATATGGAGAAAGTGGC
>CAZEKO010000172.1:0-4638 GCA_964512775.1 uncultured Bacteroides sp.
ATTATTCACTCCCACCCCGGATTCTGATCCAGCTCCGGCGAAATATCCCTCTCCCTTTGCGGAATGGCCAGAAGAGTCCTGTAATCATCATAATTGATCGGTCTGGAACTAAAATTGTTATTTATAAGCGATAGTTGGTTTCTCCATACATCCCAGCTGCGGTGGCCTTCAGCAAACAGCTCCTTACGTCGCTCATTAAGAATATCATTCAGAGTTATTGTTGTGACATCCTTATAATTATAAATCCGTGTTTTTCTTAATTTGTTAAAATATTCAAGGGCTTTCACCTCATTCTTATTGTGATATGCAGCCTCAACCGCTATCAGGTATACTTCGGCCATTCTGATTACTTTGGGATTATTGACATAGAGACTTCCCTCGCGACCCGGATATTTAATACAATAATAACCTCTGCCATTTCCCTCGGAAACGTACTTTAACATCAGTGAACGGAAATCGGATTCAAATGAGACCAGCCATCTGGCAAACTCTTCAGTGACTGCATATTCTCCATAACCTTCCGGATTTGAATAATATCCAAGTGAGTTACGCTGAGCATTGTAAACCAGTGTGGTTACCACTTCAAACAGGAACTCAGGTTGTGAAACGGATGCCCACATGGTGGAATATTCGACCTGTTCTGCAAGCCTGTAACCTGAATCACCGGCTTTATTAATGACATCTTCGGTCAGTGACAGTGCTTCAGCATAATTCCCAAAGTACAGCTGAACCCTGGCTTTTAGTGCTTTCGCAGCCAAAATATTAATATATCCATAACTGGTGTTTAGTTTGGGTGATGGATTCAGTCTTTCAATCGCCCTGTCAAAATCGGCAAGAATAAAGTCATAGACTTCCCTGATAGTATTCCGTATGGGCATATAATCTACAGGGAATACATCATCACAAATGGGAATACCCTTTTCAGGAGTATCCAGTGTTACACCATCGTGCAGAGCTGTTGGCAACTGGGCAAACAATCTTACAAGGTCAAAATGACATAGTGCCCTGAGCCCATAAAGCTGTCCGATCAGATCATTATATCTTTCTTCTTCCCCCGGCTCGAGAGTAATATTATCCACTGCATGAAGAACATTATTCACCCTTCCTATTGTGATATATGGTGCTCGATAAAAATTCTCAGCAAAAGATGAATTTTTATCATATTGATAAGTAGCCACTGGTGAAATCTGGTTAGCATTTAAAAGTGAATTAAATGTCATATCGTCTGCCCTCAGGTCACCCAATGGGAAAAAATTTCCCGAATAGTAATCAAATTCATTCAGGCGTGCATAGACTCCGTTGACTGCATTTTGCAAATCATCAACAGTTTTAATAGTTTCTTCTACAGAAAGGGCAAAGGATGGCTCCTGGTCCAGAAAATCTTCACATGACGTCATCAGTATTGCACCAGTAATAATTAATAAAAAACTAAATATATTTTTCATAGTCTTGATTTTTTTCATTTAATCATAATTGATCAGAAACCCAATTGTAATCCGACGGTAATTACTCTGGTCGGGGGGGTATCAACGGTCCTGTACCCATTTAAAGGGACCTCCGGGTCAATATTTTTTGATTTAGCCCACATTGCTAAATTTGTGGCACGTGCATACAATCTGAGATTATCGCATTTTATTCGCTCAGCAAATACTGCAGGGAAACTGTAGCCAAGGGAAATATCCTTTAAACGGATATGATCTGTCGAGAGAATATGCCGCGTTGACCAGAGGTCGGGGCGGTTCAGGTCTTCCCAGTTTGGCATAGGATTATCCACCTTATCACCGGGTTTGGTCCAGTAATTTCCTTCCACATCTTTTGCCAGGTTCATAATACCGTCCCTTCCCCCATCATGATGAGTAAAATAGCCGGGATAATCAAAGAGATTTCCGCCAAATGAATAGGTAATCATAATATCAAGGTCAAATCCCTTATAATTCAATGTATTAGATAATCCCCCTATTACATCAGGATATGCTTTTGCTACTATTGATCTTCCTGCCTCGGTATGAACCCTGGTACGGTTTTCAGGAGAATCAGGTTCCTCAGGATCGATCAGGAAATAACCGTATCCGGTCTGGGGATCTACACCTGCCCATGTTGGCAGATAAAAAGAATACAAATCCCTGTTTTCACTATATAAATACAGGGAAAAATCCCCAATTACAATATCTTCTCCGTTTGGTAGTTCCTTTACAATAGATTTCTGGGTTGACAGTGTGAAATCGGTTCTCCATTTAAAATCAGATGTTGCTGGCAGATTTACAGAATGCAGCTCAAAATCAATCCCATTATTATTCAGCTTGCCAACATTCTGCCATGTGGATGCAAAACCAGTCAGATATGAAATTGGTACATTAAGCAGTAGCCCATCGGTCAACTTATTATAGTATTCAATAATGAAACTAAACCTTTCAAAAATGGTCAATTCAAGGCCGACATTCATATTATTGCTTTTTTCCCAGCCCAGGTTTATGTTACCGGGATTATTTATATAAACTGCACTATTACCACCATAACCACCTGAAAGATTATATAATGAAAGATGAGTGTAAAATCCGGGTGGAAGGTTTCCGTTGGTCCCGTATGAAAACCTGAGTTTCCCATCCGTCAGCCATTGTACGCTGCTCATGAATTCTTCCTGTGCAAATCTCCATGCCAGTGATCCTGACCAGAAAGCGGCCCAGCGGTTATCTTTTCCGAGTTTTGAAGATCCGTCAGTCCGTATACTTGCCGTAATGTAATATTTATCCGCCATTGTATATGACAGGTTCGACAAATAGGAAAGAAGACTTATACCTGAAACAGCAGATGAAGCTGCATCGGGTTGACCATTTGCGAGTTCAACAAGTTTTTCGTTAGAATATTTATTGGCTGTTGCAATAACATCACTGAAATTTTTCTGTGATGCTTCCATTCCTGCCAGAATACTAAAATTGTGGATCCCGATAATCTTATTATAAGTAATAATGTTTGAAGTTGTCAGGTCCACATTCGTCAGCACATCCCGGTACCCAAGTCCTCCAAGCGCTTCACCATCAATCGAATGCGGACTCCAATATTCGAAATTCTGAGCCTGAACCCAGTCAAGTCCAAGAATTGATTTTATAAACAAGTCAGGAGTAATATTTACCTGGATCATTCCGTTAGTCAGGCTCCTGTATGTCCTGGTATCAATAAACTGAAGTTTTCCATTAAGGAGATCCTCCGGGTGCCCGTATCCCTGAAAAGTGGCTTCGGGATATGTTTCCCCGACCGAATCATATTTGGGAGCTGTAGGATTTGATTCGAAAAGTATACCCAGAGGTGATGAATTCCCCATGCCTTCTGCCTGGTTTGATTGGTCCCTGTAACCTTTTTGAACCGTATATGACAGCATTTGGTTTAATCCAAAATTCAGCCAGTTAAATGGTTTATGGCCGACATTTACCCTGCCGGAATACCTCTTAAAGTCTGATCCACTAACAATACCCTCTATATCGTTATAATTTCCGCTGATATAAAACTGCGTTTTCTCATTTCCTCCGGAAGCGGCAAGCTGGTATTCTTGCTGCTGTGCTGTCCTGTAGACTACATCTCTCCAGTTTGTATTTACAGTTGAATCATATGTTGAACTCAGATCAATTTTTGCCGCATCAATGTCCGGTCTATAGTACGCAAGGGTATCTGCATTACCATAATTTGATTGTCCTGGCAGAAGTCCGTATTTTGCTTTCATGTAATTTTCTATAGCAAGTTGATCATACCTGTGGAATGCCGGGCCCGACATTATTTCATAGGAATTTGAAGCCATGGAAGCCCAACCTGTACTGGCATTGAATTCAAACTTCGTATCACCCTGCTTTCCTTTTTTTGTAGTAATAATAACAACACCATTTGCTGCTCTGGAACCATATAGGGAAGCGGCGGCAGCATCCTTAAGTACAGTCATATTTTCAATATCTTCCGGATTCAGAGAACTCAGGATATTTGAAGTTTTCTCATAGTGACCCATGTTTCCTGTTTCCATGGGTATACCATCTATTATATATAAAGGGGAAGTTGTACCGTTAATGGATCCAATTCCACGAATCTGAATCTCACCCGAAGAGCCTGGATCACCAGTTTGGGAAGTTACCCTTACACCGGATACTTTACCGCTCAGGGATTTTTCAATCGATTCCGCCCCCGGGACGATCAGTTTCTCACCATCTACCACTATTGCTGAACCAGTAAAATCTGACTTTTTAACTGTTCTGTAAGCCACCACCATTACTTCTTCTATTCCGACTACATCCGGGTCAAGCACAACATCAATCACTGTTCTTCCATCAATGGAAACTTCCTGTGAAAGCATACCAACATAGCTGTATACAAGGGTTGTGGCATCCATTGGAACATTGATCACATAATGCCCGTCGAGGTCAGTTACAGAACCGGTTGTGGTGCCTTTGACTACAATAGCAGCGCCAGGCAGGGATAGGCCGTCTTCTGAAGATGTGATAGTCCCTGTAACCTGCACTGTCTGTGCATGTATCCATTGAAAACTTGCAAAGATACATCCGGTCAGAAGTAACGTAATTCTTTTCATTTAAAGAAATTTTAGTTGTGGAGAAATGAAAGTGAAAGTTAAAATTTTTTTAAGGTCTTTAAAAGTTAAAT
>CAZEKO010000173.1:0-4622 GCA_964512775.1 uncultured Bacteroides sp.
AATCCTTATCGGACCTGGCTCACTCAAAACAGGGTGAACCTTGAAGACATTGAGGTTGGACGGATCATTTCTCCGGACCTTGGCAAAGATTATAATTATTTTCTTCGCGCATTCGGCTACAGCAAGGAAGACATTGATATGATAATTACTCCAATGGCCGACAAAGGCCAGGAACCGGTAGGTTCGATGGGTAATGATACTCCACTTGCGGTGCTTAGCGAAAGGCCACAGAGACTTTTTAATTATTTCAAGCAGCTTTTTGCCCAGGTGACAAATCCTCCCATTGATCCGATCCGTGAAGAGATGGTCATGAGCCTCACCGGTTATATCGGATCATTTCAGCAAAATCTTCTGAATGAAAGTCCTGATCATTTCAAAATGATCAGGTTGAATAGTCCTGTTGTTAATAATACTTATTTCCAGGTAATCAGAAATTTCAGTTACAAAGGTTTTTCAACGGTCATTCTTCCGATTTTATTCCCTGCTGCTGCAGGAGAGGATGGTCTTGAAAAGGCAGTTGAACAACTTTGTCAGAATGCAGAGAGAGCGGTGGATGATGGGAAAAATTATATTATTCTTTCCGACAGGGGCACCAACAGTAATATGGTGCCAATACCATCTTTGCTGGCAGTTTCAGCGGTCCATCATCATCTTATAAATAAGCGCAAACGAATGCAGATTGATATTGTAATTGAAACAGCTGAACCCCGGGAAGTACATCATTTTGCCCTTCTTTTCAGTTATGGTGCAAGTGTCATCAATCCATACCTGGCGTTTGCCGTAATTGACAGACTCGTGAAAGAGAAAATTATTCAGCTTGACTATCAGAAGGCGGAAGAGAATTATATGAAAGCCATCAATAAAGGGCTTTTAAAAATCCTTTCCAAAATGGGTATCAGTACTTTGCGGTCTTACAGGTCAGCACAAATATTTGAGGCGGTTGGAATTCATGAAAGTGTCATTAACCGTTATTTTGAAGGAACGGTTTCCAGAATAGGGGGAATGGGCATGAGGGAAATTGCCAGGGAAGCAATGATATCTCATTCAGAGGCGTATGACGAGGATTTCAAGGACAGGATAATACTTAATACCGGAACCTATTATTTTAGAATGAATGGAGAAAAACATGCGTGGAATCCAGAGACAATCACTTTACTCCAATCTGCTGTCAGAAATAATGATTACGAAAAATATAAAGAATTCAGTCAAAGAGTTAAAGAGGAAAACCAGAAACCTATTTTCCTGCGTGGTTTTTTCAGATTGAAAAAAAATCAAATTCCATTGGAAAGGGTTGAACCGGTTGGGAACATACTCAAACGTTTTGTAACCGGTGCAATGTCATTCGGATCCATCAGTAAGGAAGCTCATGAAACAATTGCGATCGCAATGAACAGAATAGGAGGGAGAAGCAATACGGGAGAAGGTGGCGAAGAACCTGCACGTTTCATACCCAGGGCAGACGGAACCAGTGCCCGTAGTGCGATTAAACAGGTCGCCTCCGGAAGATTCGGTGTAACTGCTCATTATCTTATTAACGCTGATGAATTGCAGATCAAAATAGCCCAGGGTGCTAAACCCGGGGAAGGAGGACAGCTTCCGGGACTTAAAGTTGACAAAATTATTGCCCGGACCCGGTATTCAATTCCCGGGATCACCCTGATTTCCCCACCTCCTCACCACGATATTTATTCTATTGAAGACCTTGCACAGCTGATCTTCGATCTGCGTAGTGTTAATCCGAAAGCAAAGATTAGTGTTAAGCTGGTTGCAGCTGCGGGGGTAGGGACTATTGCTGCCGGTGTTGCGAAAGCGGGAGCTGATATTATCACCATCAGTGGTACGGAAGGAGGAACCGGCGCAAGTCCTGCAAGTTCGATTAAACATGCAGGACTTCCCATGGAAATGGGCCTGTCTGAAACACAGCAGGTGCTGGTGATGAATAATCTCCGGAAAAATGTGATTCTCCAGGCTGATGGACAGATGAAAACCGGTCTGGATGTGATCATTGCAGGTTTACTTGGTGCAGAAGAATTCGGATTTGCTACCGGTGCTTTAATCACACTCGGATGTATCATGATGAGAAAATGTCATCTGAATACATGTCCTGTGGGCGTTGCAACCCAGGATCCGAGGTTAAGAGAACGATTTAATGGCAAATCAGATTTTCTGGTAAATTATTTTACGTTTATCGCAACCGAAGTCAGAGAACTTCTTGCAGAACTTGGATTTGAGAATTTTGATGACATTATCGGAAGACCTGATCTTCTTTTGGTAAACCATGAATTACTTCACTGGAAACCAAAAACCGTAGATGTCAGTTCCATTCTATACCTGCCCCGGGAAGCAACTTCTAACAACAGGCGGTTTATTACTCCGAAGGGATCAAAGATCAATCAGGTTCCGGACAGGGAATTGTTACAATCGTGTTCTCCGGCAATTGAACACAAAGAACATGTATTCATTGAGAGAACCATCAGGAATACAGACCGTGCCATGGGTGCAATGCTGTCCGGATTAATAACCGGGAAATTCGGCCCGGAAGGATTACCGGATGATACTATCCATATTATATTCAATGGTTCTGCAGGTCAAAGCTTCGGTGCATTCCTGGCTAAAGGGATCACTCTGAAACTGAAAGGTGATTCGAATGATTATCTGGGCAAGGGACTTTCAGGGGGAAGAATAATTGTTGTTCCACCGGATGATTCCGCGTTTAAGGCAGAAGAAAATGTAATTGTCGGTAATACTGTTCTTTACGGAGCAACTTCCGGGGAAGTGTATATAAGAGGAATAGCAGGTGAAAGATTCTGCGTGAGGAATAGCGGAGCAACTGCTATTGCTGAAGGAGTTGGCGATCATTGCTGTGAATATATGACCGGGGGAAGAGTTGTAATCCTCGGGACAACCGGACGAAATTTTGCAGCCGGGATGAGCGGAGGGATCGCTTACGTCTTCAATGATAATGGGAATTTTGATTATTTCTGCAACATGGGAACGGTGGAATTATCCCTTGTGGAAGATCTGGGAGATATAAAAGAACTGAAAGAATTGGTTATAAATCACCATTCCTTTACTGGTAGTACGCGGGCTCAGGATATACTTGAACAATGGGAGATTAATCTGTTAAAGTTCATAAAGGTTGTCCCTTATGAGTATATGAAGGTCCTCGAAGAGGAAAAACTGGAATTCCTGAAAAAGAAAATAGAGCAGGTTGAAACGGATCCGGAAATTCGCAGTGATGAGTTTTCTATTTGAAAAATAATCATTCAAAAAATGGCAGATCCAAAAGGATTTTTGATTGTGCCCAGAAAGGAAGCAGGAAACCGGCCTGTAAATGAAAGAATTTATGATTTTGGGGAAGTTGAGCAAACCCTTAATACCATTGACCGGAAGTTGCAGGCATCGAGGTGCATGGACTGCGGGATCCCATTCTGTCACTGGGCATGTCCTGTAATTAACCTTATTCCTGAATGGCAGGATATGTTATATAAGGGTGAATGGAGGAAAGCAATAGATCTTTTGCATATTACAAACAACTTCCCTGAATTTACCGGCCGGATATGTCCTGCACCTTGCGAGGATGCCTGTGTACTGACACTTCATGAGGCACCTGTTACTGTTCGCGAAAATGAAGCGGCAATTGCAGAAATGGCCTTCAGGGAAGGATACATACAGCCAAAACCTCCTGAAATAAGGTCAGGGAAGAAGGTAGCTGTAATAGGATCGGGACCTGCAGGACTTGCATGTGCCGATCTTCTGAACAAGGCAGGTCATTGGGTCACCGTTTTTGAAAAAGAAGATGCTGCTGGCGGATTACTCCGGTATGGTATCCCCGATTTTAAATTGAATAAAAAAATTATAGACAGGCGGTTGGATGTGCTGGTAGAGGAGGGACTTGAAATCATTTTGAGCGTCAACATTGGAGTTGATATTGATCCACAGAAAATGCTGGATAGCTATGATGCGATATGTATTGCTACAGGGGCTGAACATCCAAGAGACCTCGCTATAGAAGGCAGAGACATGGAAGGAATCTTTTTTGCAATGGACTTTCTGCGCCAGCAAAACAAGATTAATCGTGGAATTGAAGTATCATATGAAAACAGAATTTCTGCAAAAGATAAAAATGTGATTGTCCTCGGAGGAGGTGATACAGGTTCTGATTGTGTAGGTACTGCAATACGCCAGGGAGCAAGAAAAGTAATCCAGATCGAAATACTACCGAAACCGTTTGAAGTTAAAAACAATTTCAATCCTTCCTGGCCCTATGTTCCTAAAATTCTTAAATCAACTACCTCCCACGAAGAAGGATGTGAACGGAGATGGAGCCTCTCAACCCGGAGATTTTTGGGTGAACAGCGAAGAATATCAGGACTTGAGGTGATCGGGGTAGAATGGGAAAAAGATGGTGACGGGAAGTTTGAAATGAAAGAAATTCCGGGGACGCTGGAGATTATTCAGGCCGACATGATTTTATTATCACTGGGTTTTCTGCACCCTACCCTTAACGGCCTGTTAAACAAACTTGGCATTGAACTGGATGCCAGACAAAACATTAAAGTTGACAGGGATTTTCTTACAAATAATCCAAAGGTTTTTGCTGCAGGAGATGCAAAAGACGG
>CAZEKO010000174.1:0-4596 GCA_964512775.1 uncultured Bacteroides sp.
ACAAAAATAGGAAATTATTAAAGTTTAATATGAGTCCGCCTGTAAACAACTCAGGGCATAACTAACTGTCACGCCCTGAGTTATTTAAAAATGAAGTGGTTTTATATCACCCCATGGAAGTATATAATATTCACCGGATATTTAAAGTCATCCGGCAAATCATATTTCTTTTGCATATAAACATTCTTCAATACCCGTCACCTCATAAAGAGCATCTAATAAATTTTTGTCCATCCTTCCTTTTATACAAATCACTGCATTATCATCACCACCGACAACTATAAACAGATCTGAAACAAATCCCTCATTTTCCCTGCCAAGAATAAGAACATCATCTCCTGAATCGTGAACTTCAAGTAATAAAGCGTAATCAGACCTGTGTTTTCTGCAATTAAATTCTTTTACAAAATTTACATGCCGGTTTAGTTCTTCATTATCCGAAACCAGGAGCCTTACCGACTTAATTGAATACAGAAGTTCTCTTTCCGCATCATCCAGATCACCTAATGTTGCACCCATCCGGCAAAGAAATCCGGGTATATATAGTGAAATAACATCCTCTTCACCCCTGTAGGAGTTAAATAAATGGTCTATTTCAGATTGGGCGGCTAATCCTGATACAAACAGGATAAATACAATTTGAACAAATATCCTTTTCATGGTTTTAAGGTAAGTTTCTGTTTATATGACGTCTGAAACAGAATTCCGTTACAGGATTTTTGATTTTTTTGCTACTCTGGAATCGGATACCTTTTAAAAGGTGCATTTCTATTAAAAAGGTAACGATAGGTGATGTAATGTTTTACTGGTACACTTCCGACAGACATGAAAATTTTTCGCATTTTGGGATTAAAGTCACCCACCCAGTTGAACTCAATTTCTTTGTAATGTGGTTTTCGTTCGAATACTTTTGACAAATTATGAATAATAGCTACCTCAACACCCAATCCCTGAAACTCAGGGATAACCCCCATAAGTACTCCACGGGCACGGGTTATGGTTTTTCTCTGTTTCAGATAAATAAACTTAAATAAACCTAACACTCCAATCCTGCCTTTAAAATGCTTAAGGATCTGGTTTACATCAGGATACATAAGATAAATTGCAATAGGTCTGTTTTCATGATAAGCCAGCCAGATAAATTCTTCTTCTATAATTGCCTTTGATTTCTTCATGGTCTTCCTGATGTATTCTGGCTCAAGCGGCTCAAAATTTTCCTTAAATGTCGCCCATACAGTATTAAAAACCTCAACAAAATCCGGAAGTTGTTCTTCCAGTCTCTCCCAGACAAAATGCTCATACCTGTATCCAGGCTTATTTATTACCCAATCAGCAATTTTCATTATTCTTTCAGGCAGTTTCTTTGTCAGGTCAAGATGAAATCCTTCCTGCTTATAGTATGTTCTGAATCCATATGATTCGAATAAATCCTGGTAATACTTATGGTTATATGAAATTTCAAATGAAGGATGGGTGAATCCATCTACCAGGAGGCCCCAGTATTTATCCGTCTCGCCAAAATTTATCGGACCGTCCATTGCTTCCATTCCTTTTGTTTTCAACCATTCCCTGGCAGTATCAAAAAGAAG
Source organism: uncultured Bacteroides sp. (assembly GCA_964512775.1). Taxonomy (GTDB): domain Bacteria; phylum Bacteroidota; class Bacteroidia; order Bacteroidales; family SM23-62; genus LJUQ01. Next base: position 1,590 of record CAZEKO010000174.1, read on the forward strand.
GAAAGCAGACTGTTTGTCATTGATGCACTCAAAGAATCCAACACCTCCTGTTGGCTGGTCATTTTTAAGGGCAGTATTATTATCAATAAATGCAGCTATTCTACCGGCCAGAGTACCTTTTTCATCTTTCAGGATCCAGCGTTCAGCCTCACCATGCTTATAAAACACATTCTTCCCGGGATCGAAAATGTCATTTATATGAATATCTAATGGGCATACCCAGACATCGTCATCTTTATAAAGAATTTTAGGAACTTCAAGAAATTCCCGTTTATGTTTTTTATCAATTACCCGGATAATATCCATTACTGGTAAGCTAAATAAATTGAAACATGCGTTTTACACCGTTTTTTTCTGATATACATCTTCCAGTACTGCCTGATACTTATCTGATATGAATTTGCGTTTTAATTTGAGCGTTGGGGAAAGTTCGCCGGTGGAAGGTGACCATTCATCAGATATAAGCCTGTACTTCACAATTCTTTCAGGATCTGAAAGAACACGGTTTAACCTGTTCACTTCATCAGTGAATATTTTTAAAACCTGCGGATGGCGTATCATATCATTTCTATCCCTGAAGGAAATATTTTCTTTTTCACACCACTGCTGAAGATTATTAAAATTTGGAGATATTAATGCACCGGGAAATTTTTCATGCTCACCCACTACTATAATCTGATCAATTAAAACAGATTCCTTAAAAAGGTTTTCAATTACCTGGGGGGCAATAAACTTACCATTTGAAAGCTTGAAAATTTCTTTCTTTCTATCAGTAACTTTCAGGAATTTGTTATTTTCCCAGTTTCCAATATCTCCTGTATGGAACCATCCTTCCTCATCAAAGACTGCCTTTGTAAGTACCGGATCTTTATAATAACCAAGCATAACATTACAACCTCTACAAAGGATTTCACCATCATCAGCAATTTTAACTTCGACACCATCAATTAAAACTCCAACTGTCCCCAGTTTCAGATCAGGTTTCTCTTTCCGGTTTATGGTTATTATGGGAGATGTTTCTGTGAGCCCATACATATTAATTACCTTAATTCCTGCTGCCCAGAAAATCCTTTCTATCCTGGGCTGCAAGCTTGCGCCTCCGCAACCAACAAGGCTTGCCCTCCCTCCCAGAGCCTCTCTCCATTTGCTGAAAACGAGTTTATCGGCCAACTTCAGTTTCCTTTTATAGAACCAGCTGCTTTCATCATCCGTTTTATAATTAAATCCCAGTTTAACTGCCCAAAAGAAAATTTTATTCTTGATGCCTTTAATTTTTTTCCCTTTTCCAATCACAGTGTCGATAATTTTTTCAAGTATCCTGGGTACCGCATCAAAACCATCCGCATGTATTTCCCTCATATCGGCTGCAATAGTTCCCATATTTTCAGCATAATAGATACTGCATCCACTGTATTGTGTCTGGTAGTTACCCAGCCGTCCTCCAACGTGGCAAAGGGGTAAAATACTCAGAAACCTGTTGTCAGGGGCAAGTTGAAAAATCTCTGCGGCAGATAGAAAATTACTTACAAGATTCTTGTGTGATAGCATTACACCTTTTGCAATACCCGTTGTTCCCGAAGTATATATTATAGATGCCAGATCATCAGGACGAATTTCCTTCCTGACCCGTTCAACCTCTTCTTTATATTTCCCTTCATTTTCCTTCCCCAGCTCTATAATTTCCATCCATGATCTTACATGTGGGATTTCCTCAAAACTATAAAAAGACATTTTCTGCCCTGCAGTTTCAGCTGCCCCTTTCAGTTTTAAATATAATTGGTCATCAGAAACAATTACAAGTTTCGCTTCTGAATGCATGAGGACATAAGCATAATCAGATATGCTGAGTGAAGTAAAAATAGGAACATGGACTACACCAATCATAGCCATTCCCATATCCACAAAATTCCATTCGGGACGATTATTTGTAACAGTTATAATCTTATCTCCCTTCTTAAAACCATGAGCCAGAAGTCCGTAACTGAAAAGGTATGAATATCTTATATATTCTTCAGTACTAATATGTATCCACTTGCCATTCTTCTTGGAAGCAAGGGCATCCTTCTTTCCTGGAAATTTTTCCTGGTATCTTTCCAGAAGATCAAATGTTCTGGTTATTTGCATAATTAAAATCATTATTAATTGAATTAACTAAAATATGAATTTTTTAAATTAATTTACCGATAAATTCATCAAATCGTCATGCAAATTATAAGGAAACTAATAATGTTTTCCTTATTTCTTACTCTTTTGTTTCCATCGTGCACTAAAGAATATGGCTATCTGGCAGGTATTGTTTTTACAATTGATGATGGCAATGTGAGTTTCTGGTATCCCTACCTTGATTATCTTGATTCTTTTCATTTTAAACTTACTTTTTATGTAACGGGATATCATGAATTCAGTGAGGCGGAAAAAACTATGTTAAAAAATTTCTGGAATCATGGTCATGAAATTGCTTATCATACGACAAATCATGTCAAGATATCAGAATTTCTTGAAAAGAAAACGGTTGATGATTATTTACAGGAAGAAATATTACCTGATCTTGAACTAATGAATAAGGATTCATTAGAAGTAAGAAATTTTGCATATCCTTATGGATACGGAGACAAGACTATTGACCAATTATTACTTAATTATTTTAAAAGTATCAGGAGAATTAGAGTTACCAGTCATTTCAGGCTTTATGAATTAGATGAAATTTTTTATGATTTCCCCACAAAAGACAGGATTATTTTTGGTGCAAATATTGATAATGGTTCCGAGGTATCTGAATCAGATGTTATAAAAGCGTTACAGCGGGCAAAAGAGGAAAATAAAGTTATTTTACTCTATTGTCATAAAATAGGAAATTCTAATGATGATTATGAGATTTCTGAAAATCGTTTCAAAAAAATTGTTGATTATTGCATCAATAATGAAATGACTTCTCTGACAGTCTCCGAATTGTTAGCCAATTATTAGAAATCAGTGCCTATTACTAATTTCTTCCAATAATCCATTA
>CAZEKO010000175.1:0-4569 GCA_964512775.1 uncultured Bacteroides sp.
ACAAATGAGGGAAGAATCGTTTTTTTCATGATATTATTAAGTAAAAATTAATTAAGTCATACTCTGTAATCCTGTAACCATTTAGCCATGTAGCCATTTAGCCATGTAGCCATGTAACCAGTAACTTAGATCATATAGCAATTCTTTCAACCGGATTACAAATCATAATTTCAGGCAGGTTCCGGATTATATTTCTTCCTCCTTTCAGCAAGTTCATCCTGCATCTGGTATTCGGTTTTTCTGTTTATATCATAGAAAAAGAGCGCCACGACACATATCAGGATTGCAATAGAGGGGATTATACTGACTGCAAATCTGATGCCTTTTAATGCAGTGGTTGTCTGTTCAACGTTTGCGACGTAACCATAAACTTTAAGTATATAGGCTGCAAGCGCACCACCAATTGCCAGTCCCACCTTCAGTCCCAGTACAACACCAGCAAAAACGATACCTGTTGCCCTACGACTGTTTTTCCATTCGGAAAAGTCAGCCACATCGGCCATCATCGCCCATGGTAATGGCATAGTGACTCCCCAGGAGAAGTTAAAGAGAATGGATAAAATGCAGACAACTGACACACCTTCAGGCTTGACGATCATGACGAGTGCGGCAAAAATCATGCTTACAAAAAGCCAGGCAAGGAAAGTATTTCTTTTTCCAAAACGTGCTGCAAGGGGTTTAGACAGGGCAATTCCAAGTAAGGCGGCAATCTGGCTGAAAATATTAATAATACTGAATGTATTTCCGGCAATGTCTGCACCTTCTTTCAGAAAACCAACTGATGCAAGAAGTCCGAATAAACCTTTGTTAATAGCTTCAAGGAAAGATCTCTGGTTTTCAATATTGAGATAGTACTTGAAATAATACACGAGCATACTGTTTCTTATTGCCAGAAAAGTGAACATCATAACGAAAACGAAAAACATAATGATCCAGGGGCGGTTCATAACAAGATCAGTCAGATCCTGTTTCAGGCTTGTCTTTTGCTGCGGGGGAGGCTGGATCCGCTCCTTAGTTGTGGCAAATGTTATTATAAAGAAAAGTATTGCTATTGCACAGAATATCCCCATTGTGATCTGGTAGCCTTTTGCACTGTCACCTTGTCCGAAATGATTGACCATCGGGAGGGCAAGTCCCTGGATAGCGAGAGTGGCAAGAACAACCATAACAAACCGGAAAGAAGATAAACTGGTTCGCTCAACCATATCTCCGGTTATCACCCCGCTCAGGGCTGAATAGGGTACATTGTTGGCTGAGTAAACTGACATCAATAATATATAAGTCGCATAGGCATAAATGATCTTAGCTGTTCCCCCAAAATCAGGTGTTGTAAAAGCCAGAAATCCTATTATACCAAAAGGTACTGCAGTCCAAAGAATCCATGGCCGGAATTTACCCCACCGGGAACGGGTCCGGTCACCCAGGAATCCGACAATCGGATCACAGAGAGCACCCCATAAACGAGCTACCAGAAATAACCAGGTGGCTACTCCTGCAGTTAGCCCGAAGGCGTCAGTGTAAAAGCTTAACTGGAGCAGCATAATGGTTTGAAAGATGAAATTGGCTGCGCCGTCTCCGAGGCTGAAACCAATCTTTTCCCTTACGCTGAGTTTTTGACTGGTGGTTTGCATGATATGAAAAAAATGAAAGATTTAAGGATCAAATAAAAGTAAACAAATTTAAAAATATTCACAATTTAGTATATTCATCCTTGAAAATTAGATAGTGACCTAAGCATAGCATATGAAAAAAACGTTCATCTATTTAGCGGCGATACTGATTCTCACCGGATCATGTAAAACCATAAAAGAGCAAGGTGAGAATATAATCGATTTATCAGGTGAATGGCAGTTTGCAGTTGATTCTCTCGACAGGGGTATCGGGGAAGGATGGTATATGAAAGATTTTACTGAAACAGTGAATCTTCCCGGCTCAATGACTGAAAACGGAAAGGGGGAGGAGCCAGGTCTTGCCACCGACTGGACAGGCACCATTGTTGACAGTTCATTTTTTTATGATGAACGTTATGCGCGCTACAGGGAGCCGGATAATTTTAAAATTCCTTTCTGGCTTAAACCTTTAAAATATTACAAAGGACCGGCATGGTATCAGAAAGATGTTCAAATTCCTCTGACATGGAAAAATAAACAAATATTGTTATCCCTTGAAAGATGTCACTGGGAAACTACAGTTTTTGTTGACGGCAAAAAGATCGGGACACAAAACAGCTTATCTGTACCTCACCTGTATGATCTTTCCGAGTTCATGATGCCGGGAAATCATAAACTGACGATAAGGGTTGACAACAGGCTGGTTATCCCTGTGGGAATTAATTCTCATAGTGTGAGTGATCATACACAGACAAGCTGGAACGGTATAGTTGGTGATATCTTTATTGAAGCCAGAAATGCTATCTATATTGAGGACGTTCAGGTTTATCCGGACATCGCTCAGAAATCTGCAAAACTCAGGATCAAAATAATGAATCCCGAAGGCGGGTCATTCAACGGCACTTTCAGTATAAATGCTGAAAGCTTTAATACGGATGATGCCAGGGTAATTTCCGGGATAGACGAAGAAGTTGAGGTTTCCGGTAAGGTGCAGGAATATGAAATTGATTTTCATTTTGGTGAGGATATGCAATTATGGGATGAATTTTCGCCCATTCTGTACCATTTAAATGTCAGTCTTTTAGATGAGAAGGGTCAGGAGCTTGATTATAAGGTATTTGATTTTGGAATGCGTGAATTTAAGGCCAGAAATACCCGGTTTGAGGTGAATGGCCGTCCCGTTTTCCTTCGCGGAACGCTTGAATGCTGTATATTTCCGCTAACGGGGTATCCCTCCATGGATGAGGAATCATGGGAGTATATTTTTAGCCGGTGCCGTGAATACGGATTGAACCATATGAGATTTCATTCATGGTGCCCTCCGGAGGCGGCTTTCAGGGCGGCTGATAAACTGGGCTTTTATCTTCAGATTGAATGCGGTTCCTGGGCAAACTGGCCGAATTCATCTCTGGGTGATGGTTTGCCGGTTGATAAGTTTATTTATGAAGAAAGTGACCGTATTTTAAAGGCCTATGGGAACCATCCTTCTTTTTGCATGCTGGCTTATGGTAATGAACCGGCTGGTGAAAATCTGGAGATCTATCTTGCCGGACTGGTTAATTACTGGAAAGCCAAAGACCGTCGCAGGGTTTATACAGCAGGTGCAGGCTGGCCTTATATTGTTGAAAATGATTATCATAATGGTTCGGATCCAAGGATTCAGCACTGGGAAGAAGGACTGGGAAGCATCATTAATTCAAAACCTCCGCAGACTGAATTTGATTACAGGGATTTCCTTTCTCATTATAAAATTCCCTGGGTGAGCCATGAGATCGGACAATGGTGTGCATATCCGAATTTCAACGAGATTTCAAAGTATACAGGTGTTCTGAGAGCTACTAATTTTGAAATTTTCCAGGAGACACTTGAGGAGAACCATATGGGAGACCAGGCAGAAGATTTCCTTATGGCATCAGGTAAATTGCAGGTCATTTGCTATAAGGCAGATATTGAGGCTGCGTTAAGGACTCCGGGATTTGCCGGTTTTCAGCTGTTGCAGCTGCATGATTTCCCCGGACAGGGTACCGCGCTTGTTGGTATTCTGGATGCTTTCTTTGAATCAAAGGGATATATTACCCCGTACGAATTTAAAAGATTCTGCAGTGAAACCGTACCACTGGCCCGGATGAAAAAAAATATTTTCAGGAATAATGAAAATTTTGCTGCGTCAATTGAAATGGCGCATTTTGGAGACAGTGTAATAAGCAATCCGGTGGTTGCATGGGAGATAATCAATTCAGAAGGTGAGGTCATTAAGAAAGGCCAATTTTTGCCAGGAGAAATTCCAATTGGAAATAACATTGTTATGGGTGAGATTAAATTTCCTCTTAGAACTATTCTTAAAGCTGAGGAACTAAGTCTGTGGGTCTCAATTGAGGGAACTGCAATAGTCAATTACTGGGATTTCTGGGTTTATCCATCCAAACAGGAAACCAAATCCGGTTCAATCATTATTGCCCATTCATTATCCCCGGATATTATGAAAAAACTGGATGATGGCAAGTCAGTGCTGTTATTGGCTTCGGGCAAAGTCAGAAAAGACAAGGGTGGTGATGTGGCGATTGGTTTTTCAAGCATCTTCTGGAACACAGCCTGGACAAATGGTCAGGCGCCTCATACGCTTGGGATTCTCTGCAATCCTGAACACCCGGTGTTTCAGGAATTCCCGACAGAATTCCACAGCAACTGGCAGTGGTGGGATCCAATGTCGCATTCCCAGGCTATGATAATTAATGATTTTCCTCCTGAACTCAGCCCGTTGATCCAGCCTATTGATACATGGTTCGAAAACCGCAGGCTGGCCTTGTTGTTTGAGGCAAAGATCGGGAAAGGAAAGCTTATGGTTTGCAGTATTGACCTTGATTCGGATCTGATCAACCGGCCGGTAGCAAGTCAATTAAAGAATAGTATCCTGAAATACATGAACAGCTCGGAATTTGATCCGGAGGTTGAGGTGGAC
>CAZEKO010000176.1:0-4559 GCA_964512775.1 uncultured Bacteroides sp.
AAATATCCATCAGTATATTTTTCCTCCCCTCCCTCATTATATCTGTAGATCCATGCATTCGTTTCGTATTCTGCATTGAAAATATTATTCAACTGCAGACTCAGTCCTATTTCCTGAATCAGTTTTGTTTTGAAATTGTACCGGATCATCAGATCATTCACAAAATAATCATCAAGAGTCCTGTCTTCAGATGAGGTATTATCAATATATTGTTTACCAACATATTTGGATTGAAGGATTATTTTCAGGTCATTGATGACTTCATAAGTGATCCTGCTTCCCCCAATTATTGAAGGTGAAAATGCCAGGTCCCTTTCTCCCAGGTCTCTGCTGAACTGGTATGGTTGTGTTTCGGGATCTGTCCAGTAATCCTTGTTATCCACATACTCAGTAAAATTCTTTACTCTATTCCTGCTGAGAGTTAGATTAACATCCAGGTGTAACCTGTTTAATGGGTGCAATCCAGCCATAAGTTCAAAACCAGCCCGGTAACTTTTGGGAATATTTGTCATAATGGGTGCCCCAACATTATTTATTTCACCTGTAAGTATCAGTTGATCCCGGTAATTCATAAAATACAAGTTTGCTTCCAGGTAAAACCTATTGAGGCCAGCCTTATAACCCAGCTCATAATCGAACAGAGTTTCATGTTTCGGGGCAGGGTGAGTAGTATCCGCATCTGTGAAATTTGATCTGTTGGGTTCCCTGTTGGCCACTGCAAAAGAACAAAACACGCTGTGATTGCTGTTAAACTCATAGTTTATTCCGAATTTCGGATTGAAGAAAGAGTAATCATTATCCTGCGTGATATCGCGAAGATCTTCATGAAGCCCGCTTATCTTGTGCCTGATAAACCTGTATTGAAGGTCACCATATAGAACCATGCTTTTCAATAAATGGAAATTAAGTTTCATGAAAATGTTTGCATCGGTTTTGAGTCCCGTTCCGCGATACCATTCGTGGTTAATTTCACTTTCTCCGGCATACCTTGCCCATATTACCCTGCCATAATGCCTGCCATCATATCTGTTAATGCTTCCGCCAAAATATCCATCAATCACGTCTTCCTTGTAGAGTAATGACCAGGTTAATCCATAGAAATCATTATCAAGCCATTTTCTCCTTACCAGATCAGTTGAATTTATTGTATCATTTCCGGTTATTACCTGTTCAATCCTGTAATCTGCAAGCGATTGATCCTGCCTGTACTCTTCATAATATCCCTTACCTCTGGTATAGTGAAGTGCGGCATTAAAAAATAATTCCCTGCTGACTTCATTCGAGAATATTAATTGATAATGATTCTGCTGATAATTATCTGTCTCATTATCATACCAGGAAGTATCACCGTCATCTGATATGATCATTCCTGCAGGATTAAAACGCCTGTCAGAAGAAAGCAGATTAGAAGGAACTCCATACCATGCCTGATACGTTTTTTCCTTTCCCGAAAAAATATTGAATTTCAGCATGGTTTTACCAGTATAATATCCCGCCTGCAAGTGATATGAATTCAGGTCGGAAAATGCCCTGTCAATAAATCCATCCGATCTGATACCCGACATCCTGAAATCCAGGGTAAATTTGCCGTTTAACACACCGGTCCCAACACTGATGCTGTTTCTCAGGGTATTAAAACTTCCAAATGAGGAATTAATAATGGCATAAGGTCGCCAGTTCATGGTGAAAGTCTGAAAATTCATTGTCGCCCCGAAACCAGCTGCTCCGTTTACCGAAGTCCCCACACCCCTTTGTATCTGGACATTATCGATAGAGCCGGCAAAATCAGGAAGATCCACCCACCAGACACCATGAGATTCCGCATCATTCAGAGGTATGCCATTCACAGTAATATTGATCCGGTTCAGATCAGTTCCCCTGATCCTGAAATTTGTATATCCGATACCGGTGCCAGCATCAGATGAGGAAACCATGGAAGGTGTAAAACTCAGTATATGAGGAATATCCTGTCCAAAATTACGCTCTTCAATTTCATTCTTCTTGACATTTGTATAGTTTACCGGTGTGGTTCCATTCGCACGGGTGGATAAGATAACCACCTCCTCAGCAATGATATTTGCTTTTGATAAAATAAAGTTGACTTCTGTGTTCGATTCCAGGTTTACGATACTGGATTTAGAATTATATCCGATATGCGAAACGTTCAGGATATAAGTGCCATGTTTTATATTTCTAATAACAAAATAGCCATTGACATCCGTCACCGCTCCCTGGTAAGTATTTTCAATAACCACATCGGCATCGGTCAGAGGTGAACCATAATCATCTGTCACTTTACCAGATATATCCGATTGCGGATACACCAGGTTAACAATCCCTGACAGAAAGCATGATAAAACAAGGAAATTCCTCATTGCCATGCAAATTAAAAATGCAAAGTGTCTGGTTGTTCATATTTCCCTTCGCCAGTATTACCTGGATCAGGTCCTAAGGGTATAATCTCAGCCCGTTAATTTAAGGCACCCCCTTAGAGATAGTATTTCAAAGGTAAAAAATATGCTGACGTTTTCCAAATAGGATTTAATCAGCAATACCAGGTAGGGGCTAAAAATCTAAAAACTAAACTCTAAATCCTAAATAAAAACTAAATAAACAAACACTAAACTAGAAACTTGTAACCTGTAACTTGTAACCTGTTGCCTGATTTCCTATTCCACTTTCAGGACTTCTTTGAATGCTTTTTTGAAAGTTTCTTTTGGTAATGCGCCCAGGGCCATTTGCGGTTGTCCTTCTTTTGGAATAAACAGCAGCGATGGTATGCTTTGAATGCCAAATATACCGGCAAGTTCCCGTTGCTCCTCAGTATTCACCTTATATACATTCAGTTTCCCGGCATATTCATCTGCCAATTCTTCAAGAATCGGGGCAACCATTTTGCATGGCCCGCACCAGTCCGCATAAAAATCAACAATGCAGGGAAGTTCACCCTCATATTTCCAATCCTTGCTGGTTTCATAATTAAATACTTTCTGCTTGAAAGTCTCCGCTGTTAAATGCTCAGTCATCATATAAAGTTTTATATTTAATAATTTACATATTTACAAAATTAACTATTTCTTCATTATTCTCAAAGATTATGCCATAAATATTCTTAAATCTTAACTCAGTTAATTTTGTAATTTTGTCACAATCGCTAACAAAATGTCATACTCTTTGAAACAATACCTTCAGCATAGGATTTTTAATATTATAAAAGGAATTATCGTCCATGACAGCCTGCCCACATACGTAATTGGAGGCTACGTGCGCGATTCAATAATGGGCAGGCAATCAAAGGATATTGATATTGTCGTGGTCGGCAGCGGAATTAACCTTGCCAGGAAAGTTGCAAAAGAAATCGGTCCGGATACATCCCTTAGTGTCTTCAAAAGCTTCGGCACTGCAATGCTGAAATTTGAAGATTCTGAAATAGAGTTTGTCGGGGCCAGAAAAGAATCGTACCGCCGCGAATCACGGAAACCTATCGTTGAGAATGGCACACTTGAAGATGATCAGTGCAGGCGTGACTTCACCATTAATACCCTTGCCATTGGACTTCACGATAAACAGTATGGAAAGCTTATAGATCCTTTCAACGGACTCGATGACATTAAAAACAGGATCATCCGGACACCCCTCAATCCCGATATTACTTTTTCAGATGATCCCCTCCGCATGATGAGAGCTATCCGGTTTGCCACCCAGCTGGATTTTAATATCGATCAGGAAACTTTGGATTCAATCCATCGGAACAGAGAAAGAACAGGCATCCTGTCGAGGGAACGTATCACAGATGAACTGAATAAAATCCTGATGTCTCCCAAACCATCCGAAGGTATTAATCTTCTCGAAAATACTGGCCTCCTGGAGTTGATTTTCCCTGAAATTCAGGCATTGAAAGGTGTCGAAGACCAGGATGGCGTCCGTCATAAAGATAATTTTTTTCATACCATAAAGGTCCTTGAAAATATCAGTAAGAAGTCCGATAATTTATGGCTAAGGTGGGCAGCACTTCTTCATGACATTGGCAAGCCTGCCACCAGAAGGTTCGATCAATCGACAGGCTGGACCTTCCATGGACATGAATTCCTGGGGTCAAAGATGGTCGAAAATATCTTCAGAAAATATAAACTCCCTCTGAATGAAAAAATGAAATATGTTCAGAAGCTCGTTCTTCTTCATCTCAGACCTATTGCCCTTTCTCAGGATGAAGTTACCGATTCGGCAGTCCGGCGGCTTATTTTTGATGCTGGTGATGATATCGGCGACCTTATGATGCTATGCGAGGCTGATATTACATCTAAGAACAAATTAACGGTAAAACGACATCTCCATAATTTCAGGATTGTCAGAAAGAAAATCAAAGAACTTGAGGAAAAAGATTCCGTCCGCAACTTTCAGCCCCCCATCACCGGAGATTTGATAATGACTACTTTTGGAATTCCCCCCTCCGAGCCGGTTGGTATCATTAAAAGTGCTATCAAGGATGCAATCCTCGATGGTGTGATCCGGAATAATTACGACGAGGCCTATAAGTTCATGCTGGAGAAAGGGAAAGA
>CAZEKO010000177.1:0-4540 GCA_964512775.1 uncultured Bacteroides sp.
GGGATAGTTTTAAAATACGGCAAACACAGAAAAGAAATATCCTGTGGATTCAAACATACTACCAATAACAGGATGGAGCTTCTCGCTGTTATTGTTTCACTGGAACAATTGAAATATAAGGGAAGCAATGTCGTTATTTATTCCGATTCCAGTTATGTCTGCGACGCAGTCAATAAGGGCTGGCTTAATGACTGGGAGAAAAAAAGATTTCGTAAAAAAAAGAATCCTGATCTTTGGAAAAGATTCCTTAAGGTCTATAGAAATCACAATGTCACATTAATCTGGATAAAGGGGCATGCAAAAAATCCGGATAATGAGATATGTGACAAGCTGGCCGTAGCTGCCTCAAAAGAAGATAATCTGGCTGAAGATGAAGGATATCTGAATAATCTTTAATTGTCCTTATCCGTACATGTTCTGTGCAAAATCGTACACCCCGGACATCTCCTGTATTAACATATTTTATGCTATTGCTCATATTGATAGATAGTTAATCGATATGGCATAATATATGATCTATGGAAGAGGAGGGGTCAGCCATGTTCTATAATTATCTCAAAATAGCAATCCGTAATATTACCAAGTACAGGATTTTCAGTATAGTTAATGTTCTTGGTCTCGCCTTTGGTATTGCAATAAGTATAATTATTTACGTTTTTGTTCGCCAGGAGCTGAGTTATGATAGATATAACAAAAATCATAATCGCATATACAGGGTAAATACCAGGTTCGAAGCATTTGAGACCAGTATCAAATCAGCAATGACGCCATATCTTATGGGCGAAACAATGAAACAGGATATCCCTGAAGTTGAGAAGGCCACAATAGTGTTGATGGGAAGCCATAAGAAAGTCAGTTATAATGACAGGCAGTTTTCTGCAAGAAGGTTTTATTATACAGATCCATCGTTTTTCAAAATTTTTACAGTTCCTATTATAAAGGGAGATCCTGAAAACCTTCTGAATGAGGAAAATACAATTGTCATTACTGAAGAAACAGCAGATAGGTATTTTGGAAAGGAAGATCCAATAGGAAAGATACTCTATCTCGATAATGGTTGGAAATTCAAGGTCACCGGAGTATGTGAGAATGTGCCGGCCAACTCACATATGCATTTTGATTTCCTGGCCAGTCTGAAGGGGATTATGTTAGGAAAAGACCTGGAAACATGGAATATGAGGGTAATAACTACCTATGTACTGCTGAAAGAAGGTACAAAACCATCTCAATTACAGGATGATCTTGACAAGATAGCACAGGAAAAAATCTATCCTGAATTGAATATAGAAGGGGCATTTGAATTTTATCTTCAGCCTCTTACCGATATACATTTTACCACGGATGTTACTGATCAATTTGAGGCCGGAAGGCAGAAAATTTACCTTTATATTTTTTCTATTCTGGCAGGGATTATCCTGCTTATCGCATGCGTAAATTATATGAACCTTTCAACAGCAAGGCTGTCGACCCGTGCACGGGAGGTGGCATTAAGAAAAGTTGTCGGTGCCAGCCGGCGTCAGATCATAATGCAATTTCTGTCAGAATCAATTTTTTTCAGCATCCTCGCAACTTTTATCGCACTGGTAATAATTGAACTTATTGCGCGGCCATTCCTTAGAATCTCAGGGATCAGTATAGATCCCAATAATTACCATCACTGGTTCCTTATTCCGATCCTTTTAACCGGCACCCTGATAGTCGGTATTCTTTCGGGTAGCTATCCATCACTATTCCTGTCCGGGTTCGGTGTCATTAAAATTATGAAGGGAGGTAATTACAGGGGTAACAGAAGTACCCGTTTACGTGGTATTCTTGTTTTATCACAATTTACATTATCTATCGTAATGGTTATTTCAAGCCTGGTCATTTATAACCAGGTAAAGTACCTGCAGAAAAAAAATCTGGGTTTCAATAAGAATAATATTGTAGTTATTGAAAGAGCTTATGTACTGGGGAAGCAGGAAAAGCTATTTAAAGAATTTTTAAAGAAAAATCCAAATATTCTGAATGCGTCACTTACTTTAACCATGCCCGGTGAAACCTCCGGACAGGTACCGCTTAGTTGTACAAAGGGAGAAACCAAAAAAATAGTATACCTTACTGAAATGGCTGCAGATGATGAATTTGTTGAAACTATGCAGATGCATCTTATACAGGGTAATAATTTTACCGCGACAAGCCTTCCAGATAAAAACTGGCAGATACTGATAAATGAATCGGCCTCCAGGGAATTAGGTATGGAAAATCCTGTAGGAATGAAGCTTAATTATGTGGACAATGTGATGAAAGGGAATGAATTTTTAATTACTGGTGTAATTAAAGATTATCATTTTGAATCACTTTATAAAGAAATTAAGCCGATGTTCATTTACAGGCTTGAACCTGGTATGCATATTCAGAACCTTGCTGTCCGGATCAATGGAGAGGATATTCCAGGTTCCATAGAATACATTCAAAAAGTCTGGAAAAAAGTGACCAATGATGAACCTTTCGATTACTATTTCCTGGATAAGGATCTGGGTATGCAATATAAGGAAGAGGAGAGGACCGCTGGTATTTTCGGAGTATTCTCATTCCTTGCGATTTTCATTGCTACACTTGGCCTTTTTGGACTTGCTGCTCACACAGCCGAACTCAGAACCAGGGAAATAGGTATCAGGAAAGCAATGGGAGCATCTGTAAGGAGAATTGCTTTTATGCTTTTGACCCACTTCACCCGCTGGGTTTTATGGTCTGTACTGGTAGCTTTTCCTCTTGCATATCTCGTGATGAAATTATGGTTGGGCAGATTTGCCTATCATATTAATATTGAAATATGGTTCTTTATCCTGGCTGCTTTTCTCGCAATCATCGTTGCAATATTTACTGTCAGCTTTCAGTCATTCAGATCCGCCAGAGCAAACCCAATCCGTGCTCTTCAGTACGAATAAATCCTTGTCCGTAATATAAAGTATCTTTAGATTGTTTCAGCCATGTTAAAGAATTTCTTCAAGATCACCATTCGCAACATCCTCCGGCAAAAGGTGTATTCAATTATTAACATTGCCGGTCTTGCCATCGGTATAGCGTGCAGTATTATTATTACAGCATTTATCCTGCACGAATTAAGCTATGATAAATTTCATGAAAAAGCCGGAAGGATTTATCGCCTTATTCTGAATGGTAAAATAGGTGAAGAGGAAATGCGGACTGCCTGGACAGCGGTACCAGCAGCCGCGGCTTTTGTGGAGGAATTCCCGGAAGTGATCAATGCTACAAGATTAGAGGAATGGGATAATATGCTGATACGGTACGAGGATAAAACATTCCTGGAAGATAAATTCCTTTGGGCTGATTCTTCCTTTTTTCAGATCTTTTCATTTAAGCTGATCAGCGGGAATCCTATAACAGTATTAAATGAACCCAGGAAAATCGTGATCTCGGAGAATATGGCAAAAAAATATTTTGGCACCGATGATCCTGTAGGAAAGACCCTGAAAGTATTTTCCGATACCACTCATTACCTCGTTACTGGAGTATTCGAAAACGTACCTGTGAACAGCCATATAGATTTTGATTTTGTGGCATCCTTTATCAGTCTTGATAAAGCCAAATCAACTGAGTGGACAAGCAATAATTTGTCTACTTATATTCTTCTCTCTGAAGGATCTGACTTGAAAGCACTGGAAGCAAAAATACCGGAGATAATACACAAATATGTGGGTCCGGAAATCCAGCAGTATATCGGAGTTTCCATCGAAGAATGGGAAGCTGCCGGTAACCGGTACGGATACGACCTGCAACCGCTTACCGATATTCATCTGAATTCAGAGATTGAACAACCCTTTAAGCCGGCAAATGATAAAAGATATATATACATTTTTTCAATTATAGCAGTTTTTATTTTAGTCATTGCCTGCATAAATTTCATGAATCTTGCTACCGCCCGCTCTGCCGGCAGATCCCGGGAAGTAGGTATGCGTAAGGTAGCAGGTTCTGATAAAGGGTTGCTCATCAGGCAATTCCTTCTTGAATCTTTTGTGCTAACATTCATAGCATTACTCCTTGGGATCCTGATCGTTGAGCTGCTTCTTCCTTACTTTAATAATCTTGTTAACCTGGAACTCAAGATTGATTATCTGAGCAAATGGTATAAAATTCCCGGACTTTTTTTTCTCGGGATTATTGTTGGACTTCTTGCTGGCAGCTACCCTGCATTTTTCCTGGCATCATTTAAGCCAGTTGCTGTTCTGACAGGAAAACTTGAAACAGGGATGAGAAGCAACTGGCTCAGAAGAGTTCTGGTTATTTTACAATTTGGGATATCTGTGTTTATTATTGTAGGTACAATTGTCGTTTTTCAGCAGTTGAATTATATGCTCAATAAAGATTTGGGTTTTGACAAAGACCAGATTATGGTTATTCAGCGCTTTGGTGAGGTCGGCAAGGATCATGTTGAAGCATTCAAGCAGGAAATTGCAAGGATTCCTGGTGTTATTGCATCCACTTCCTCCACATCAATTCCGGGATACCCAAATAATTATAATGCGCATGGCATTGA
>CAZEKO010000178.1:0-4536 GCA_964512775.1 uncultured Bacteroides sp.
TCCAGCTGGAATGCATATGGATGGCCTAAAGGTGGCTCAATCTCGGTTATTTCTATCCCGGGAAGATCACGCAACTTTTCCTGAATTGTCCTGTTATCCTCCGGTTCTTCTTTCTGGCAGGATATTACCAGGAACAGGATAGCCAGGGAATAGAAAAGTTTGCGAATCTGATGATTCATAATTAGTACGATATGCTAATCGCAGGTAAGTAAGATATTAATAAATAGGTATTAAAGTAATGTCTTAACCCCAGCCTTATCCACCTTGTAAATTTTATCTCCCTGTATCAAAATTCCGACTGATGGATTTGTATAATGTTCCACATCAATCCGGATGACTTTATCCTCATAATCTGTTGAAATATCATCCACAATAGTATGGGCGATAACCACCTTAATAGCTTTATAATAGTTTAAAATTTTATCTACTGAATTTTGGGATATTCCCACAAACTCTCCATTTTCAATTATATAACCCCTATACCATAACAGACTATTACCATCGAATAATAACTCATCAGCCAGTTTTACTTCAGCATACGGATTTGAAATGTATTTCCTGGCAATTCTGTTCATCTCAGGAATAGAAAGATTCAATTTGAACAAAGAATCACTGATACCAGCATGAACGAATAATATATCCCCAATTTTTTCTATTACATTTTTCGTTCTTAACCAGGCGCCTAACTCAGTCTGATTACTGTAAAAATCGTACATACTCACTCCAGTTTTGAATGCCAGAATTTTGTACTTTGTATTGACATAGCGAAAATAATTCGTTAAAATCATCAATTCATGGTTACCTAAAATATAATGTACTTTGCCACCCATTTTTTTTGCGTCCTGTTCAAGTTTATAAATTAACCAAAGAACTTGAGTAACATACATGCCTCTGTCAACAAAATCTCCAAGCAGAACCAGATGCCCTTTACCAAACTTCCAGTTTAAATCATTGTCAATAATCCCATTATTTTTAAGGGAAATAACAAAATCATAATAATTACCCTCAAAGTCAGATAAAACAAACATTTTTTCCGGTTTTTTATAAACTGACTTAATTTCATGTTTTGGTTTTTTCAATGACACAAAAAAGGATTCATTAAAGGGAGTTTTTACTATGATTTCCTCAGGTCTTTTTTTCAATGTATCTATAATCAATTCGTCCTGTTTATTAACAGTGACAATTGTTGTTATTTTTAAAGTTGTATCGTAATAAATATAAGGTCCATCCACACCATGTGGAACTTCAAGAGTCGCTCCATTAGCAGCCAGTATATTTACCGCATCCTGTCTTTCTTCTTCCAGGGCAATGGTGAGCGCAGTTCTGCCATCAACTTCCCGATTTATATCTGCACCTTTGGATATTAAGAGTTCCAAAATATTTGTATTATATCTGGCACTGTACATTAACGGGCTCTGATTTCCATTTTCCTTCTCAATATCAGCATTCTTGGTTAGGAGGTATTCTACAAAATCCACCCGCCCATTTTTTATTGAATAATTCAAGGCAGTATAACCATTAAAAAGGACCTTGTTAATGTCATCGAGCTGATTAACCTTTTGCTTAAAGTTTTCCAGATCACCTGATTCAATAGCTTTAACTACTCCCACACTATTCTGTGAATAGACGGTTGAAAATCCGGCCAGCAGAATTATTATTATAAATAAAGACCTTTGTTTCACAATTATTAATTTTTAAACACTGTAAAAATAATCAGAAACTTTATTTTATTGAACAATTAACTGTTATTAAATTGTTAAACAGAAGTTATTAGTTCGGGAATTACCTTTTCTTATTTTTGTTTCGAAATACTATTTAAACTAAAATTCAATGAAAAATATACCTGTACTTCATGTATGCGAAAGGTCACTTGCCGAAGCATATGAGGCGGCACTTGTGAAATTATATACCGAAGGTACCCGTTTCAAAACCCAGTATGATAAGCAGGATGATCCTCTTAGTATTGATTGCACGATGAATATCACAATACTTGAACCTGAGAGCGATCCAATGATACACCAGGCCTTCCCGGGAGGCATCGATGATCTCAAGGAATATGTACTCGAACTGAAAGGATTTAAGGACCACTGGGTGAAGAATATGAATGATCCGGGAGATACCCGATGGGAATATACCTACCACGGCCGGCTTAATAAATATGGATCCTGGAAGGAATTAGCAGAGGAATCGGGACAAAAAGTACGAAAAGATGTTGGACTAAATATAAACCAAATAGAACTTGTAATACAAAAACTAGTGGACCAGCCTTTTACGCGCCAGGCACAAATGATCACATGGATGCCGAATATCGATCCGAAGGTATACGATCCACCATGCCTGCAATCTTTATGGTACAGGATAATGGAAGATGAGAAAGGGGTCTACTGGCTGAACTGTAATATTCGCTTTCGCAGTAATGATGCATGGGGAGCCAGTTTTATGAATATGTTTGGTTTTATTCGTTTTAACAGGGAGGTAATTGCAGATGAAGTTGCCAGAAGATCAGGAAAGGAGGTAAGGCTTGGCAGGATGAACTGGCAGGCTGATTCTTACCATATTTATGGAAAGGATATTCAACAGGCCAAGGAGCTATTATTTGACCGGAGGGACCAAATGCCTTTTGAAAACAGGATCTTTAACTTCAGCGATGATTTCATCAGACAAATGTACGATGATGCTGAACCCAGAATTTTAGAGAAAATCAAGAGGTATGATGACAGCCATTAAACTGGCTGCTGGCTTCTGGTTGCTGGCTACTGGCTGATGGTTACTGGTTAGGCTCCATGCTTTTGAAAAACTTCTCTATTTCAGAAAATGTCTCGGAAAGATGATCATAAGTGATTATGTTTAATTTTTCGCATCCACCAATCAGGGCTGATAGTTCGAAATCTGCATGATTATTATAAAGGCATAAAATTGGTTTTCCGGCCTCTACTGCCCTCCCGATTTCATATCCCACGCCAAGACTTGGAGTGGATACTTCTGCAATAACAACATCAGCTTCTGACAACCACTTAAAATCGCGATCATGAATCTCCTTTTCAGTAAACTGCTCCTCTAATTTTCTAATATTACTATCACCCACATGACAGGTCAATACCTCTCCAAATTGTTTGAGGAAATCAATTAACTGTGCATAAATGCCAGAATTTTTTCTGCCGCCTCTAATTGATCCTGCAAAATATATTTTCATGACTCAGCACTCAGAAATCAGAATTCATTCTTTAATAATAGCATTAAATTTACTTTGAAATATATTAATAAATGCTGATTTAAATTTAACTTTATTAATCTTTATTACAAGAACTTGGCAGATAAGCTTCAAACATCAAAAATTCTTGGATACGTATGTGGAATGTGTGGCTGGTCAATTCTAAACAATATAATAGCCACAATGCTCATTTATTTTTATCTGCCACCAAAAAATTCCGGACTGGATTCACTGATTCCACCTATTGTATACCTCGGGATATTTTCGATCCTTGCACTCATAGCTGCCGGAGGGAGACTCTTTGATGCAATTACAGATCCGTTAATAGCCTGGATGAGCGACAGATCGACTCACCGGAAGGGCAGGAGAATACCCTTTATGCGAGTAGGTTGGATACCTGCCTTTGCAGGCTGTATTGCTGTTTTTCTGCCATTTCAACTTTTTGAAAGCAGAATGAATATTATATCGTTAATTATCGGCCTGACTATTTTTTATCTTGCTATTACAGTCTATTTCATACCTTATAATGCCCTGATGCCCGAACTTGCCAGGACAAGCCGTGAAAAGGTAACTTTATCAACATGGCTATCACTGGCGTATGTTATTGGACTGATTATTGCAGCTCAAACCCCGTTATTGGCGCACTGGATTGAGCATTGGTTTGGATTTGAAAAAAGAATATATTCATTTCAGATAGCTATAGGTATACTGAGCCTGATTGCGGGCATATTCCTCGTTATTCCCATAATAAGCATAAATGAAAAGGATTACTGCAAAAGTCAGCCTGCAAAAGTTTCATTTTTTAATTCTCTTGGAAAAACACTGAAAAATTATAATTTCCGTCTTTTCCTGTTTGCCGATTTTTCCTATTTTATGGCAATTGCAATTATTTCCAGCGGAATGCTTTATTATCTGAAGGTATTGCTTGGACTTGAGGAAGCTTTAGGCAGTACTGTAATGGGTGTTATGGTACTTGTATCTCTGCTTTTCTATCCCCTTGTATTACATATAACAAACTTTGTTCGTAAAAAATATCTGATATCATTTGGACTAGTATTTCTGGGTATTGTTTTCCTTTCGGTATATTTTCTTGGTAGACTTCCAATGCCTCCAAAAGCACAAATTTACCTCTTCGCCTTATTGGCTTCTATACCAGTCGCGATCCTTGGAATTATCCCTTATGCTGTCATTGCTGAAATAGCCCAGTTGGATGGTCTTATCACTGGCCTGCAAAAAGAAGGGATGTATTTTGCTATACGGAATTTCTTTTATAAGCTTGGAATGACGATAGGAATAATGTGTTTTACTATTCTGACCCTCTGGGG
>CAZEKO010000179.1:0-2642 GCA_964512775.1 uncultured Bacteroides sp.
CTGGTTAAGACTGATATTAATTACTGTAATCAGTGTTAAAGCTGATCGAAATAATGTTATGATATATCTCATTTAAAGATTCAAAGATTCATAAGATTCATAAGATTTATCAGGCTAAAAAATACGACGTAAATTACAACTCAAACTACAAATTATACCATTCCAATTCTTCCTAAACCTAAGCCTTCTTTGGTCTTATTCCAAATTTCAGCTCATTTATTTTATTCTATTACTCCTTGATAATTTTCTTCACGATTATCGCATCTTCCCTTTCAAGTTGCAATATATAAATTCCTGTAATAAATGAAGACATATCAATTTCCAGATTGGTTGCATTTTTTTGTTCTGACAAATAATTGATTTGTCCTTGCAGATTTTTAATGATTATTGTGATATTGCCTGAAATTTCAGGTAGATTGATGAAGAGATTTTTATTGACCGGATTAGGGTACATTTCAACATTGAAAAAATCTTCAACCGGATCATATGAACCAGCAATAGCAATGACCCTGATTATTCCTGTTGTCGAAAATCCTGTTGTATCCCATATTAGTCCTTTGCCAGGAGTGGAAGGGAGGATCTGATCAAATACACCTGAGCATTTCTGCGCATTCAGTATTTTAATGGTATCGCCGTCTGCATAAGGAGTCGGTCCTGTATTTATTAAGTATAAATAACCACCCAGAGTTATTTTGCCATTTATAATAAGCTGATCTGATATTTTACTGTCTGGATTTACTTCGATAGTGAGAAAACAACCAGGCAATAAAAGTATATCGTTATTTACTGTGAATGTTCCAATGGAATTGTCGCCTGGCGCAAAGTATGCACCATTCTCGACGGTTACTTTGCCACTTACAGCTCCCGTACCACCCAGCAATGCAAGGCTTTTTACTGTTGTTTGTCCAGTCCCTGTACCGCTTCCGGTTGTGTTATTTATTAGTAGTTTACCGGCTTCAACAACCGTAGATCCGGAATAAGTATTATCTCCTGTCAGCGTCCATGAACCAGTGCCAGTTTTTATTATGGATGAGGTAGCGCCTGAATTTTTAAATTGATCATTACATATTATTCCATTGAAAGCAGTATTTGTATTCTTTGAACCAATCCTCCAGGTAATTGTGGATGTTCCTTCTCCGCCGGCCCCCAGCCTTGATAATCCGGTTCCGGCTAATTCCCCGATATCAACGGTCACATTGGATGTCTGCCTGTAAATCATGGTTATATTATTACTGATATTGACGGATGCATTTGGAAGGCCTTTTGAATTAGCAATAATAAAATTGCCTCCATCACTATCAGTTGAAACATTGATGATGCCTGAGAATCCTGACCAATCCCCGAAAAGTTCGGACCGTACAAATGGTGTATACAAATTAAGTGTCCCACTGCCTGTAAGTGATCCTGTGAGAGAGCTGCGGGAATCCAGGTTCAGCCATGCAAGCCCGTCTTCAGGTATAATAATATCCCAATCGCAATTATTTGTATATGAACTTTGATTATCGAGCATTGTTATTGTGCCTGATTCAATGGTCACCGGACCTGAGCCAAATCCTCCGATATTTGCTTCCTCTGATTCCAGTTTAATTGTGCCTCTTTTAATTAAAGTGCCACCATTATATGAATTTGCAGAACTTAGTGTCAGTTTGCCATAACCGCTTTTTATAAGGTTTCCGTTACCAGTCAGGAATCCGTTTATTTTGAGATTTGAGCTAAGGCCGGGAATGTCAATAATGCCTCCTGCATCTTCGAGAGTCATATTTCGATCAGTAGTTGATTCATATCCCGTAAAACTCAGTGTTCCTCCATTAAAAATAAAATTCGTCGCATCGGCAGAGGATGCACCAACAGGACTCGGATAACCGGCATTTTCTAAACCTTGTATCTCCAGGGTCCCGCTATTAATCAGAGTGGCTCCCGTATAATCATTCTGGCTGGTTAATGAGAGCTTCCCTGAACCGTTTTTAATTAATCTGCCAGTGCCACTGATCTGGCCGCTGCCAGAAAATATATAATCTGCAGATGCATCAACTATCATTTCACCAACAGGCAGAGTGCCGATAACTTTGACAGTCGTATTTGGATATCCTGTATCATCAAATAATACGGTATCATTACCAACAAACCAGTCAGGTATATCGTTATTCAGCCAGTTTAGATTATTTGCCAGATCCCAGTCAGATACTGGTTCGCCTGTCCAAATAATTTTAGATGGTGCCCTGACAGATATAATATGAAGGACTATGGAGCTATCTGTATCTATAATTTTATATGGTGTGCCAGGAATTCCTGTAATCTCAATATCACCGGTATTTCCGGAAAAGTTGCCTGAATAAGTCACTAAAGTATAGGAACCTGGTTGTAAGGTACCATCCAGGGGTGTTATATGAAATGTATTTTTGCCCGTCAAATTAAGGCTGCCATTAATTATTACAATATCGTTAGCTTTCAGTAAACCTGTTGTGTCATCAGACAGATCGAAATAGCCGGTTACATTTCCTTGCAGGGTAAAATGCCCTGAAATTCGAAGTGTATCGGCAGAATTTTCGTATCCAGCAATAAAGTTGCCACTGTTTTCGATGGTGATTCCATTTCCGAATAAGCCTCTTCCTCCAATCTTTGCGAATCTTTTCACATTAACA
>CAZEKO010000179.1:2742-4532 GCA_964512775.1 uncultured Bacteroides sp.
ATATTGCCCGCATGCCATACCAGTTTTGCATCTATCATGGGGGGAGGAGGGACAGAATCCATTCCGTCACCCAGGTAAAAACCCGGGTGGGGTGGCTGGTTGTATGCGTTGTTCTGCCAGGCAATGGCTATTCTGTACTGTGGATCATGCATCAGAGTATAAATGCGATATCCGGTGGGATTAGTTGTGGTGTATATCCGAAGATTTTTATTATCGGTAGTCCTCCAGATCACTTCCTCACGCCAGTCTCCAAGTATATCTGCCTGAAGGCATGGATTTCCTTTGGTATAATTAGTAGAATATGTTCCATTAGCGGTCAGGAGGTTTACTGTTCCTGAACCGTTATATTTTGAGATTGTTCCGATTCCTACTCCAGCTTCTTCGCCCAGCCAGTTATGGTCGAGGAATTCTCTGAGCAGGTCACCGTCCCACCATATCATAAAGTTAACCGGAACTATTGTTGGACCCAGATTTGCTCCACTGCAATTATATATTGGGCATTCGGTTGCTCCCCACATTTCAAATCCCCTGTAATCTGCTGTGATATCTCCTGCACAGGCCCTACCCATGTCCCGGTTCCCAACATATTGTATTAAAATCTCGCCGGTTCGGGCATCACGGTATGTTCCTCCCCAGGCGGGAGATGCTTCATGAGCCTGCCAGACTTCCAGTCCGGGCCTGTCGGGATCCATATCAGATACATGCATTGCATCACCATGTCCCAAACCAGTACCATATAAACCATTTCCATTATGGTCAACTGTCATTGATCCATATATGATCTCATCTTTTCCGTCATTATCCACATCGGCTACACTCAGGTTATGGTTCCCCTGGCCTCTGTATTCAGATGGCCAGTCCTCACTGTCAAATCTCCAGAGTTCTGAAATTAAACCGTTCCTGAAATTCAGTGCAACCATTTTTGTGCGGTGGTATATTCCTCTGCATATTACGAGCGTGGGTTTTTTACCATCCTCATATATTATAGTCATCATGTTATTATCAGCCCGATGAGCCAATTGAGTGATAGTGTGGCCGGGCAATCCCCATTGCGACAGGGGATCTCGTGAAATATAAAATGTCCTGGCAACCTCTTTACCAGTGGTACCTTCATATATTGAAAGAAATTCCGGACCATCGATGATATCATCCTCAACTGCTGTTGAACGGTAATTTGTAATTCCATCGCTATCAGTATCCCCGATTTCTATCCCTGCACCGTCGATAGTTCCTTCTGATGTTTTTACTACTATTTCAGATATTCCATCTCCATCAAGATCGTAAACGATAAAATTTATCTGACCCATATTCAGGAGGTTTGGGCCAAGGTCGATGGTCCATATCCATGTGCCATCCAGGCGGTAAGCTTCCAGGAGTGGAGTATATTCGGGTTCAACAGATAAATCAGGAGGTAACCGTTTGACCACAACTTCATAATCTCCATCACCATCAAGGTCACCGACTGATGCATCGTTCAATTCATAATTTCCAGGAATGTCACGAACCGGAATATCAAAGTAAGATTTTTCCCATACAACAGCTGTGTCATTTGTTTCCTGTTCCGTTCCATTTATTATTGCTTTTACATAATAAACGGAACTTAAAGTTCCTGATTCATCAAGAAAATTAGTCGCGCCAATAATTGGCGAAGGATTGAGTTTTTCTGAATCCCTGTAAAGATTGTAGGAAACGTCCCGCCATTCTGTTCCCAGTACACGCCAGCTGATAAATACACCGGTATTAACTTTTACAGCAAGGATGCCCCGATCAAGCTTCTCCATTTGACGCTG
>CAZEKO010000180.1:0-4514 GCA_964512775.1 uncultured Bacteroides sp.
GTTTCCATCATAGTCTGTGATTTTTGCATACCCAGGTACCGGTCGATCAGATAATGCATCCCATAAATCACAGGAGTAAGTATGATCGCAAAGGTGATTTTATACAGATATTGAATTATTCCTACAGAAATAACTTCAATCAGACTCCAGTTTCCAAGGACATAAAAAGCGATAAACAGTATGAGGAAACTATCAAATAGCTGGGATATTATTGTAGATCCTGTAGCTCTTAACCATAGTTTACGGTGCTGGGTCAGATTACGGAGATAATGAAAAGTATAGGCATCTACCAGCTGGCCGACAAGAAAAGCAGTAATTGAGCCGATGATCATCCCGAGTCCCTGCCGGAATATAGAGCCAAACGCATAATCAATATTAAACGGATTTCCATTTAAATCATTAGCATTATTTTCCAACCAGAAATCAGCCGGTGGTGCTTTAGTTGCCGCATATATTACAACAAATGCATATGCGATCATCCCTGCAGTGATGAAACTGATTCTCCGGACACCGCGGCGGCCGTAATATTCGTTGATGATATCGGAGAGGATAAAGACAACAGGCCACATAAGTACACCAACACTCATGTTCAGGCTTAGCTTAGATCCTCCGATGAAAGATAAATTCAGGGGATTGAGGTTAAACAGTTTTTCTACAGAAAAAATCTTTACTCCGACAAACTCGGCTATGAGTGCATTTGCAATTAGCAGGGAGGCGAGAAACACGAAGAGGTAAATACTTTTTGATGACTCTGGCTGATTGTTTTGCATGATACAAGAAGCCTTGTAAGATTAATACCACTTATATATTTTCAGGCCGATTAAGAAACAACATACGCCTAATCCGGTCAATATTGCAGAATTTGCAGCCACATGTGTCATTCCTGAACCTTCAATAAAGACAGCACGAATTGAATCGGCCATCATGGTCAGTGGCATTTTCTGGATTATAGGTATTGCGAAATCCGGGAAATTATGATAGCTGAAGAAAATCCCTGACAGGATCATCATAGGCATTGTGACAACGTTGATAAGGCCGGTGCCTATCCTTGAATTAGCGGTACGGGATGATATAAGGATAGCCAATCCGCTGAAAGCAATATTTCCGGACAGGAAAATTGTTGCAAGTGCAAGGAAGCTTCCCTGTAAAGAGATCCTGAAATAGAAATAGGCAAAGGTCCAGAGAATAGCTGCTTCAATTATAGCGATTAATAATCTTGCAATGAAAAATGATATCAGAAATTCCGATTTTTTCATAGGAGTGGCCACCATTCTTCTCATAAGCTTTTTCGACCGCATTTCTATAAGTGCATAGCTGATGCCCCAAAGAAGGGAATTCATAGCTCCCAGGGCAAGCAGTCCGGGTATCAGGAAATCAATGTACCGGTTGCCTTTCTGGGTTAAAGGGCTGATAGAAGCACTTTCATAAACCAGGTTTTGATTATTAATTGCGGAAGAGAGCATGATAAAAATCGTTTTTGCCTGGGGATTGATAGGATCGAAAAAATATTCAAGACTGTCGGGGAATTCCTTCATTATCAGGTTGACCTGTCCTCGTTTCAATAATAATATTCCATGATCCCAGTCAGTTGAAATAAACCTGAAAGTTGTCTTGCCCAGTTTGTCCGAGACCAATGTTTTCTCATAACATTCTGTGGTTTCGTCTAATATTTCTTTTGTGATTTCTTTGGAATCATTCAGAAATTCCCGAAAAGGAAGGTATTGTTCCTGGGAATTTTCGATAAGGACGACCTGCTGGACCAGTTCGCTTTGTTTTGAAAAAGCAATTCCAAGGACCCAGGCCATTGCAATCGGGAAAATTATTGACCAGAAAATAATTCCTGGTTCACGGACAAATTCCCTGAAATGGATTAGTATAAGTTGTATTAACGGGTTTCGTCTCATTCAGAAAATTTTAATCGGTCAATCTCCTCCCTGTCAATGAAATAAAAAGATCATCCAGAGTCATCTTCCGGCATTCAAGTCCTGTAATTTTATATTTATCTGAACTGGTTTTATCAAGGATATGAGGTAGTGCCTGTAGAATTTCAGTAACAAATAAAGTAACCTTTTTCCGGTCGGGATCCCAGTTTATTTTTCTCAACCAATTATTGTCATTCAAACTTAAAGCTTCAGGATCGCCCTGGAGATTGAATTCAATGATCTCATCGCTATGGTTCCGTGTTAATAATTCTTCCAGGGTTCCCTCAGCCAGTATCTTACCATTATCCATGATAACTATTTTATCACAAAGAAAAGAGGCCTCCTCCATATAGTGAGTGGTAAGGATCATAGTTGTGTGTTGATTCTTTTTAAGGTTCTGAAGTATATCCCAGATCTCCCGTCTTGAATTAGGATCCAGGCCGCTCGTGGGTTCATCGAGAAGAAGGACGGAGGGTGAATTCATCAGGGCTATACCGAGTGCCAGGCGCTGGCGCTGACCTCCGGAAAGATTGACTGTATATGCCTTTCTTTTATCCTGAAGGCGGATCAATTCGAGGATCTCATAAATTCTTTTCTCACCGATCCCGTAAAAACTGGCAAAGAGTCTAAGTGTCTCGGTTGTTGTTAGTTTATCGATGAACCTGGTTTCCTGTAATGAGATACCCAGGAGGCGGCGCAGGTAGGAATCATTTCCTTTCCAGTGCCGGTTCATGATAAGGATTTCCCCGGAGTCGGGTTTCTGCAGGCCTTCGATCATTTCAACCAGGGTAGTTTTACCAGCACCATTGGGACCGAGCAGAGCAAGAAATTCGGCTTCACCAATAGACAGGTCAATTCCATCTACTGCCTTAACACCCTTGAAGTATTTTTTGATGTTCCGGATCTGTATGACAGGATCTTTTGCCAATGTAAAAAGTGAAATAAATGCAAAAGAAGTAAAAATCTGCGGGAAATGTCAGAAATTAATCTGTTCTATATAATTTTTAAAAAGTAAAACTTTTTTTTCATCCTCAATGTTAATAAGAAATGGACGTACATCTTTTGTCATTTCGTCCATATCGACTCCCTTAAGTTTTTCAAGAAGCTTATTTTTAAGTTCTGCGCCATTTTTTACAGACAATTTCTCATTTAAGTAATCATAATTAGGAAGGAATTTTCTGCCCAGTAAATGCACAACATCATAAAAATCTCTTCCTATATTTCTTTTTCTGTTTATGATAGTATAAAACTTTTGAGCAAGCAAAATATCGCCAGGGGTAGTCTTTATTTCAGTGAAAATATCGAACTTGTTAAGCAGGAAGGACTCAGGTTTAAATTTGAAATGCTGTGCCTCGGAATCTAATCTTATGAATATCTTTTCTTCTTCCTGTCCTGAAAGGCCATAATTGTACAATAATCCAGGAAATCTTATATAACAATGATAAGTTCCTTTTTCAATATTTCTGATTTCAACTTTATATCCCTCCAGATCTAATTTATATTTTATCACCTTTGATACTCCTGAAAATTCATCTGGTGAGATATTGAAATTATCGAAATCAAGATCTTCAGAAAAACGCTGATTATCGTATATTAAACGGAGGGCAGTACCTCCTAAAAATGCAAATTGATTCGCATATTTACTATTAAAGATGATTTCCAGGATCTTACACTGAAGATATTCCCGTAACATGAATCTTTCGAACACATGCTGATTTACAGGATAATATTGTTTTATTTGTTCAAGGCTAAGCATACAAATAATTTTTTAAAAGGCTGACTCTTTGATTAAGGATTTCTGATTGATAAAGTCTTAAATATGCATTTAATTTACCTGGATCAATTATTTCCCTGGCTGCCTCACGGTTTATTCTTAATGAATCCAGGGATTCAATATTATTAATCTTGTTCAGGTAGATATAATCGAGCAAAGCTTTTTCAGGTTCTGCCATCTTAACTGTTAACTTGTCCATGATAATGAGGTTATATCCAAAAAAAAGTTCCCGTCTGACATTTTTATATTCAAAATTGCAGATGGGTGAATTAAACGATTTTGTTTTTCTGGTTGAGATGGATGTAACCAGGTACACCGCTTCAGGAATAAGATTATAATGGGACAGAGCAGAAACAAGAGAGATATATGAAGGCCGATATACCTGATTGGAGGTATAATACAAGAATGCTTCATTTCTGGGGTAGTCTGCATAACAATAAACTCCATTTCGGAGGATGATGATATATCCCTTTTTTTTCCATTCTACAAGTCGTTTCCGGTCAAAGGCAGGATCCATTTTCAAAATATCAGTAAAGGAGAATACCGGAAACTTCAGTAATTTTTTGAAATCAATGAACTTCATATTATTTCTTTTTGTTGCTAAATATAGCAACAAAAAGAAATAAATACAAATTTTTATTTAAATAATCTCTTGCCGAACTTGAGAATAAGGAATGTGATCAGTCCAAGGATAATTATTGCTAAAACTATTGGTATAATTAAAGATAGTATAGAAGTGCCAATTGCCGCCACATGTTCGCCTGTTGCCACGACAGGATTTCCAACACCTGCTGTCAGTTTGGATGAGGCCAGCCTGG
>CAZEKO010000181.1:0-4487 GCA_964512775.1 uncultured Bacteroides sp.
GATAAACTATAAAATCCTTTTGCTTTAGCTGCTTCAATTTTATAAGTCCAGTCCCCGTTATTTTCCTTATTATCCTCCCTGATAGTAAATAATTGATTCCATTCGACATCTGCGGATGAATCAATTACCAGTTCTTTAAACAGATTCTTGCCGGGTTTACTAATGCTTAATGTTATCGATCCCTCCTGAACAGATCCTTTGATAGAAATGTCTAACATCCGGATTCCTTCCTCTACCATAAAAGTACCAGTTTTGGATAAAGACTCGCCTTCAAAATGTTTGCTTAGATTGAGTCGTGTACTTTTTACCTCCTGACCTATGTAGAATTCACCACGATCTACTCTTCGATCTCCTCTTTCCCCTGTGCTGTGAACAATTACTGGCTCTCTTACAATTACAGGCTCTTTTATCACCTCCTGAGATAAAACTTCAGAATAATTCAGTGCTAATCCTGATAGGATCATTACTGCAGTAAGAATAAATGTTTTTTTCATAACTTTTAAATATTTAGTAATAGATACAAAACTAAATAGTATCCTGTTCCATTATTGTTAATGCATTGTTAATGTCTTGTTAATGATACAGTTTCAGTATTTTATATTATAATAATAATTCTGATATTTGAGTCCATGAATCCCCGTATTGCTATATGGTTTTCTCTGCTTGCAGTTATCCTTCTTATCCTTATCCAGTATTATTCCATCTCGGAGATGTATCGCACCAGAAAAGAACAATTCGATGATCGTTACGGGGAACTGGTATATTCTGCAATGGTGAATTATAACAGAACGGCTGACCAGGTTTTTGATACTCTTTTTTATTCATTTGAGAATTATGCACGCCTGATGATTATTGAATATGAACAATTGAATTCGGAAGATGAAGAAGAAACTTTAAGGAATAATATACTGGATGGATTTTTATCGATTCTGAACAATAAGGAAAAACCGGATGAATTTGTCCGGGAGTCTCTGAAAAATGCGGGTGCTGAAACAGATTTCAGATCGGGATATCAAATCCGTGAATTAGCCCTGATAAGCTTTAATGATCTTTATCCGGTTTATTCAGATACAATTCAAACCAGAAAAACTGAATTATCAGAGGCTTTGCAGGCTTATTCCTATACCTCCGAGGGAAATTATTTCAGGATCCGTTATGATTTCTATATTGATTTTACCCACAAATCCAGGATAATTTACCAGGAAATGACTATAACACTTCTGCTGGCCCTGATCACTATATCTATCGTGATTGTCGTCTTTTATCTGACATTGAAAAACATGCTCCTTCAGAAGAAACTTTCAGATCTGAAAACAGATTTCATAAATAACATGACTCACGAGCTGAAGACACCATTATCCACCATTGCGGTGGCTGCATCGTCCCTCACCGACGAGAAATTCCTGAAACAGCAGGAACGGGTTAAGGAAATTTCAACATTGATAAAAAAACAGAACCGGCATCTGACACAGCTTATCGATCGGATACTTGATATCAGCATCTGGGAGAAGGATCAGGTAAGGCTTGAAAAAAAGCCGGTGCATATCTTTCAATTTATAAAAGAAAAACTGGAGTCATTCCAAATTGAATATAAAGAACATAACCCGTCGATCAAAGATGAATATATGCTTGAAAAGGATTATGTGATGCTGGATGATGTCCATATGACGACCGTCCTGAACAACCTGCTTTCAAATGCTGTTAAATATTGCGACAGGCCGCCTGAAATTTTTGTCAAAGTAACTGTCAAACACAATCTGTCTATACAAATCAGTGATAATGGAATAGGGATAAGCCGCGAAGACCAGAAATATATATTTGATAAGTTTTATCGCGCCGGTAAAGGTGATTTTAAAACTGTGAAAGGAATGGGACTTGGATTATATTATGTTAAACAGATTGTCAATGCGCATGGTGGAGAAATATTTCTGAATAGTCAGCCGGGAAAAGGAAGTACATTTACCATTAATATACCTTTGAATAATGAACATTCTGCTGGCAGAAGATGATGCCGACCTTCGCGGTATTCTTGCACAATATCTTGAATTGCAAGGATTTACTGTGCTTGCTGTGGCAAACGGGCAGGAAGGACTTGATCTGTTCAGGAAGGAACATGTTGATATTTTTATTCTTGATGTGATGATGCCTGTGATGGATGGATTTGCACTGGCGCAAAAGATCCGAAAGCTTGACAGTTTTATACCGATCATTTTTCTCACTGCAAAAAATCTGAAAGAAGATAAATTGAAGGGCTTGAAAATTGGTGCTGATGATTATATTACCAAACCATTTGAAGTTGAAGAATTAATTCTCCGAATTAAGAATATTCTAAGGAGATCCGGAAGAGTCGGGGCAGAAAACATGACTATTGGTGGATTTGAATTCCGTTTTGACGAGCTGACCCTGAAAGGATACGGAGAAGAACATCAGATGACTCTCAAGGAAGCCGAACTGCTTAAATACCTGGTTATGAACCGGAACTGTGTCCTGAAAAGGGAACAGATCCTCAAAGAACTTTGGGGTGAAGATGATTACTTCATGGGACGAAGCATGGATGTTTTTATTACACGTCTGCGTAAATACCTGCAGCCTGAAAAGAATGTATCTTTAGATAATATCCGCGGGGTTGGATTTATTCTGAGGATTAATGAAACTGCGTAAATTTTACATTACATTTGCACCTTCATTTAAAAAGAGGATTAATTTTTGGAAGCGAAGAACATCCGGAATATTGCCATTATTGCACATGTGGATCATGGGAAAACCACTCTGGTGGATCGTATCCTTTACCAGGTGAAACTGTTCAGGGAAAACCAAAAAGTTGGGGACCTGATTCTTGATTCGACCGATCTTGAACGTGAGAGAGGTATTACCATCCTGGCTAAGAATGTATCCGTGCGATATAAAGAAGTTAAGATCAATATAATAGATACTCCGGGCCATTCTGATTTCGGCGGTGAGGTTGAGCGCGTTCTGAATATGGCCGATGGAGTACTGTTACTTGTGGATGCTCTTGAAGGACCTATGCCACAGACAAGGTTTGTGTTGCAGAAGGCACTGGAACTTAATCTTAAGCCAGTGGTAGTCATTAATAAGGTAGACAAACCAAATTGTAAACCTGATGAAGTTCACGAGGAGATATTTGAACTTATGTACAGCCTGGATGCCACAGAAGAACAGCTTAACTTTCCGACAGTATACGGATCTTCAAAGCAGGGATGGATGTCGGCGGACTGGAAAGTGCCAACCACCGATGTAAGTTACCTGCTGGATGTGATCCTTGAACATATCCCTCCTCCTAAAGCTGATACAGGTTCACTCCAGATGCAGATCAGTTCACTGGATTATTCTTCCTATCTGGGTCGTATTGCTGTAGGGCGCATTATCCGTGGCAGTTTGCAGGCTGGTATGCCCGTTGCCATTATCAGACGAGATGGAGTTACTGCAAGGAGCCAGTTAAAAGAGGTATACCTGTTTGAAGGACTTGGAAAAGAGAAAATTAAAACCCCTGTAGATTCAGGTGAGATCGTTGCCATTCTTGGGCCGGAAGATTTTGATATCGGAGATACAATTACTGGCATTGAAAATTCTGAGGCTCTTCCACGCATACATGTGGATGAACCCACCATGAGTATGCTCTTTACTATAAATGATTCCCCCTTTTCCGGCAGGGAAGGTATTTATGTCACATCACGGCATATCCGTGAACGTCTTTATCTTGAGATAGAAAAGAACCTTGCTCTCAGGATTGAGGAAACAGGATCGCCTGACAAACTTCAGATCTTTGGACGTGGAATCCTTCATCTGTCTATATTAGTTGAAACCATGCGCCGTGAAGGCTATGAGTTTCAGCTGGGCCAGCCAAAAGTGCTGATAAAAGAAATTAATGGAGTTAAAAGTGAACCCATAGAGACACTTACCGTCCAGGTACCTGAACCATTTTCGGGCAAGGTAATTGAACATGTAAGCCGCCGGAAAGGGGAATTCCTTACTATGAACAATAAGGTGGATCGCGTGATTCTGGAATTTAATATACCATCACGTGGACTGATCGGGCTGACCAATGCTATTCTCACCTCTACAGAAGGCGAAGCTGTTATTGCCCACAGATTTAAATCATACGAACCCTGGAAGGGTGAAATTACTAACCGGCGTAATGGTGTTCTCGTCGCCAAGGAAACAGGTTTAACTTCTGCCTATGCCATTGATAAGTTAAAGGACAGGGGAATATTTTTCGTTAATCCTAATGAAGAAGTCTATTCCGGACAATTAATCGGGGAATGTACCCGACAGGATGATATAGTTGTGAATATTGCCAGGACTAAGAAACTCACAAATATGCGTGCTTCGACAGCAGATGATAAAATCATCCTGCAGCCTGCAGTCAAATTCTCCCTCGAAGAATCAATGGAATATATCGCAGATGACGAATACCTCGAGGTCACTCCAAAGTCAATGCGCATGCGAAAAATCATCCTTGACGAGGT
>CAZEKO010000182.1:0-1060 GCA_964512775.1 uncultured Bacteroides sp.
CAATAAAACTGTCTGCACCAAAACCAAACAAACTAAGTGTTTCATCTTCATAGCCCAATACCATTGAAACTATTCCTTCGATAATATTATAAAAAATGGTAAACAGGCTTAACAAGTATGCCCTTTTGTAATATTTTTGTTCGGAATTTATCATTTCTGTTAATCTGTCAATTGCTTCTCTATCCAGGTAGTCATAGTTTTAAATACTTCGTCTTTAAAAGGCTCATTATGCAATTCATGATAGCCATCATCCCATGTCACCAGCGTACAAGTCTTATTCAGAGCGGCAGCAAACTCAATGCTACTTGAAGGGTATGCAATCGAATCAGCTTTGCCATGCAACAATAGAAGTGGCAGCGAAAATTCACCTGCGTGTTTAAGGGTCCAATGAACTACATCTCGCATAATCTTGCCAAAACCCAATGATATCTTATCGTGCACAAGTGGATCGTTTTTATATAACTTAACAACTTCCAGGTCGTGAGAAATTGCGTTTACATCCAAACCACTCGGAAAAGAAACTGAAGGGATTAATGAGCCAAGTACTCTGGCTGCAATAATTTTAAATGGTCGCTTTTCCAGGGCATTATGCAGTCCAGGACTTGTTGAAATGACGCCTTTTACATCCGGTTTATGTTTCAATGCATAATACAAAACAAGGATTCCTCCTAAACTATTACCATACAGAATCAAGGGTAGGCCCGGATAACGTTTACGTGCCTGTTCCAGCAATAAGTCAATATCCTGAAGAACTGCTTCGATAGATGGAAAATGTCCACGTGGTCCTCCTGAATTACCGTGTCCCCGCAAATCGGCCCCAAATAATACAAATCCTTCTTTTGTAAAAGCCTCTGCGACATTTACATATCTTAAGGTGTGAGCACCCAGACCATGCACGAGGCATACTACTGCTCTGGGAGAGTTGGAATCAGGGGCCCAACCACGGGCATAAATATCAAGACCATCAGATGATTTCCAGTTTGTTTGAAAGTTTTCCATTATTATCAGGTTTTATTTATCCTTAAAATGGGTAGGCTTACAGATTCGAAAGATACAGAAC
>CAZEKO010000182.1:1160-4483 GCA_964512775.1 uncultured Bacteroides sp.
TTCTTTGTCCCCACCTTCAGCCAGTATAAACCTGCCGGAAGATCAGATATATCCATTGATTCATGAATGCCATTAACCCTGCTGTATTCTCTGATATATATCTTACGGCCTGTGGCATCATAGAACTCAAGACGGATATCTGTGTAATAAGGCAGATTTAACTCAATATAAATCATGTGGTCCGATGGATTCGGATAAATGTTCAGGTTCTTTTCTATTTCATTAGGATCCTCAATCCCGGCCGGGGGCAGGATGTGTATTGTATCTGATGCCGAACAACCGCAGACATCTGTTGCCAGAATAATGTACCTGCCGAAATTCGTTACAATATAAGTCTGTCCACCTTCTGTACCATTCCACAGGTACTGGTCAAATCCGCTGCCGGCATCCAGCATAAAGGGAAGCGAAGTCCTGAGAGTATCGTTTACCCCGCCAAGATCAACTGACGGATTTCCCCAATGGTTGATAATCAGGTCAACCGTGTCATTGGATGAATCCATATCCCTGGAGTAAACCGTAATGACCCTTATAGGATGTTCCCCTTCACGTGAAAAATCAAAGTTGGTTCCAAATGAAAAGTCAAAGTAATTACCAGGATTTAACACCTGGGTAAGTGTTCTCTGTCCATGCAAAGGAACCCCATTGTCAATAACAGCGACCAGTTCAATCTTTTCATTATAAATCGCTATCGTTCCGGAATTCCAAATCCTCACCCTGAATTCTTCCTGATCAGATAATACACAGGCAGATAAAGGACTGAGAATCTCACTGATAGAGATATCCCTGACCTGGAATGTGACATTGATGGTGTCAGATGCCGGACAGGCATTTCCGTCAGTGATAGTTACATAATAATTATGATCAGATGTCTGGTTGAGATGATTCACTGTATAATATCTATCAGATGATCCATCCTGCCACAGATATGTATTATATCCTGAACCTGCATCCAGGGTAGTATCAATGTCAGAAATGATCATATCAGGTCCTAATGAAACCGAAGGATAGCCATACACCTGAATATTTTGGTCAATGGTGTCATTTGATGAAATAAGATCTTTATCATAGTTTACGGTAATTATAAAGTGATATGTGCCAGGATTACTTAGATTAATTGTTCCGCCAGATGTAAACAGAATGGAATCTCCCGGCAAAACTGTTTTATTTACCAGCAGGTTATCATTAATTATTGTTCCCCCGTTAACCTGATATGTCAATGGAATGATATCTGCTGTTGTGAGGGTGTCCGTACCTGTATTTTTCACGTAAACCTCCAGATTTTCAGTTGATGAATATCCGCATGCATCTACCGGGTTATTAGTAGTTTCAATGGAAACATCAGGAATAAGGATAGTCACATGAACGGAATCAGAATTCTCGCATTTATTGCCCTGTTTTACGGTTACTGTATACCAGCCTGTTGAATCCACCGTAAGCGTCTGATTGGTAGACCCGTCCTGCCACAGGTAAGTGTCATTGCCTGCACCCGCATCAATGATATATTCAAATTCCCTGACAACCAAATTTGGCCCGAGATCAATTTCGGTGTAACCATATGCTTCAATATCTGCAAAAACCGTATCGTTAAGACCCCCATCATCATACAGCAATCTGGTATAAGCTTTCACTGAATATATTTTAACAGCTGACATATCAACAGTAGTGGAATAAGTATATTCCATGGTACTGTCGGGATATAACACTTTGTCTAAAATAATAATCTCCTCAACTGCAGGTTCGCTATCAATTATGTAACATGCTGTAATCTGATCTCCTATGCGCATAGTATCTGTACCATAGTTTTTGATCACAACATTTACCAAGACCTGGTTACCAAGTTCGCAGTCTGAGAGTGGTGAAATCAATTCACTCACTCCTGCATCGGCTATCAATTGCTTCACCTTGATAGTGTCTGAGGCCACACAACCCAGGTCGTTTGTCACTCTTACCCAGTATGTTCCTTCAGAGGATACATAAAAAACCGAATCTGTAGAACTATCCTGCCACAGGTACGTATTCCCGGGTACTCCGGAGTAGGCCCTCAGTACCACCGTATCGGGTCTTACCGTCGAGATATCTTGTCCAAGTTCTACATAAGGTTTATTCACCCTGATTATCTCAAACATGGTATCGTTGGCTGTCTCATAATAGAAATATGGTTCCGGTTCGATAGTAAATACATTCACATGGTATTCACCGGGCATGCTGAAATCAAATTTTTTCAACAAGGTAAAATCTTTAGTGGTACCTGCACCAAAAGGTTGTGTAAGCATAACAGATTCCTGTGCAGTCTGGATCGCTCCGGATCTGTTAATATGGTAACCAATTTTTATAGAGTCGCCGGCCTGCAGGCTTGCTATGCCGTAATTTTTCAATCGAAGGATGAATGTCTCCTCATCACCCAATTCACATGCAGAGACAGGATCAAGAATATCGAAAACGCCAACATCCTGAGGAGCTTCAATGATCCTTACACGATCCAGGGCAATACCATCAAAATCGTTATTGACCATATCTGCCATGAATTTGAATCTGAACTGCACATTGCTCTGGTTGATCACTGCAGCCGGTAACAAGTGCTTTGCTGTAAACCATTCACTGCTATGTCCACTCCAGCCATTCAATCCCAAAGCCTCGACAGGCTTTCCTGTATACCAGTTCCAGTAACTATCAAAACCTGATGTATTTGAAATCGCTGTCCAGGAATTACCATCGTCAAGGGAATAGAATAAGGTAGCCCCATCAACATCCGGTTCGGTTTCTACCCATAACCTGGTTTCGAAAACTGGATGATCAAGGCCAGAAAGGTCAAAACTGGGAGTAGTAAGATAACCGGGTTCATTGTTTATCAGATCCCCATACAAAACAAAATCATCGATATTCCAACCCTCCGCGACCGGACCGGAAGCGGAAGAATAAAACAATGAGAATCTGAATCTAAGGGCACTGGTATAACTAAGTGAATCAGGAACTGCAATTTGCCCGTCCAGATAATCTATATCCATAATCTCACCTTCTGTATTTTTCCACAGTGTATACCATTTCACACCATTATCAGGACTTACTTCCAGTTTGATTGAATCACCCGCCTGGATTGTGATCCAGCTCATCCAGGTAATATAAAGATTGGCGTAATTCGTTACATTAAAGGACGGGGAGGTAGCAGTATAGGCTGTACCAGAAGTAATTCCATTTTCATAATAGTAAGGGATTGCACCCTTGCCGGACAGATCCGTACCTATACAATATAAACCCGAATAAGCAAAATAAGGAAGATACATATTACTGGGCTCATTTCTCTCAAACTCTCCGGTGAAAGTCCA
>CAZEKO010000183.1:0-4463 GCA_964512775.1 uncultured Bacteroides sp.
AAAAAATTTCCATTTTGCCAGTCGTGCACGGTATTTGTAGGCAAGAAACAGTAAGATAACAGGTATTCCAATAACAAGGATCCATAAAAATACGGATTTCTGAAAAATGGCTGACAGGAAATCACCAAAGGGATCGAATATCTGGGGTTTAATAAAATTGCTGAAAAACTCAAATCTGGCTGTAATCAGGATCACCAGAAAAACCAGAAGCGTAAGAACATCCACTCCGCGCTCAATGATGACTGTCCCAAATAATTTATCAGCCGGGATTTTTTCAGTCTTGGCAAGGACACCACAACGAGTGATTTCCCCGATCCTGGGAAAAGCATAATTGGCAAGATAACCCACCATCATTGAAAAGAAAGTGCTTTTAAAAGGAGGATGATAATTCATAGCCTCAATCAGTAAATTCCAGCGATACGCCCTCACAAGGTGAGAGGAAGTCAGCAGCACTACTGAAAAAATGATCCAAATATATTTTGCATTAAGGATCTCTGTCCATAGTTTTTTCATATCAATACCCCTGAATGCAAAATATAACAGAACGATCCCAATTACCAGGAATAAAATAAACTTAAGAGCTTTAAGGATTTTTTTTTTCAAGGAAAGTTAATTGATAAGTTTATTTGTGGCAGTGTCGGGGAAAATGATCTTTGGTTCAAAGGTTTTCGCTTCTTCAAAATCCATCGATGCATACGAAACAATCAGGATAATGTCCCCAACAATTACTTTCCTTGCTGCTGGTCCATTCATACATATTTCACCAGACCCCCTTTTCCCCTTAATAACGTATGTATCAAACCTTTCACCGTTATTAATATTAACAACCTGCACTTTTTCACCAGCTATGATGTTGGCAGCATCCATCAGGTCTTCGTCTATTGCAATGCTTCCGACATAATTAAGGTTGGCTTCAGTGACCGATACCCTGTGAATTTTTGATTTAAGAACTTCAATATTCATAGCCGGCAAAGATACTAAGAAAATTTTATATTATCTATTAACCTTACATGCCCTGCTTTTACAGCAATACAAGCTCTTACAGGTATATTTTCCGGCCACTTTTTCAATGGTACAAGATCGGATTCAAGAACCAGTTCGAAGTATTCTGTTTTAAGATTTGGATCCTTATCAATTTGGGAAATAACAAATTTTTTTAACTCCGCAATTTCCATCTTACTGGCAATATCCTTTGCCTGTAAAAGGACTTTTGAGATTCTGGAGGCAGATTTCCGTTGGGTGGGGGTGAGTAAAAGGTTCCTCGAACTCATTGCAAGTCCGTCAGGTTCCCTGATAATAGGACATGAAACAATCTCTACAGGCATGTTAAGTTGCTGAACAAGATTTTTAATTATAACAAATTGCTGAAAATCCTTTTCACCGAAATATGCTATATCAGGTTCGATAATACTGAAAAGACGGCTGACTATTTGTGCAACTCCATTGAAATGCCCTGGCCTGTACTTACCCTCCATATGTTTATCAAGTGTCCCGAAATCAAACACCCTGTTATCTTTTTCCGGATACATCTCATGCTCTGAAGGTACAAATGCCAGATCACACCCTTTTAGCCTTATGAGCTCAAGATCTTTATCAATATTTCTTGGATAGTTTACAAAATCGTTTTTGTCATTGAACTGAGTTGGATTTACAAATATGCTAATGACTGAGATATCAATATTCCTGAGACATGCATCAATAAGAGACAGATGACCTTCATGCAAAGCTCCCATTGTAGGTATAAGACCTATAGTTTTTCCCTGTTTGCGGAATATTGAAAGAAATTTCCGGGTTTCATTTATGAGACTACTGACAAGCATATTCTGAAGGACAAGATGCAAATATAAATTAATATTCATGATAATAATAGGATTGTCATCAGCCCTGAACTCAATTAAAAGTTGAATAATATGAAAGGCCCATAGCTTGTCAATAACATGTGAATAACCATTAAATCAGAATATTTTTGTAATTTTGTAATGATTTTTGTTAATTATGAAGAAGGCCAGGGTTCTATTCGTATCCCAGGAAATCACTCCATATTTGCCTGAAACTGAGATGTCCAGGATTGGACGTTACCTTCCGCAAGGCATACAGGAAAAAGGAAGAGAAATAAGAACATTTATGCCCAAGTACGGATGTGTAAATGAAAGGCGTAATCAGCTTCATGAAGTGATCCGATTGTCAGGTATGAATCTGATTATTAATGATACAGATCATCCCCTGATAATTAAGGTAGCCTCTATTCAATCCGTAAGGATGCAAGTATATTTTATTGATAATGAAGACTATTTTCAGCGTAAATTTATACTTACTGACGAAAAGGGAAAATATTTTGAGGATAATGATGAGCGGACCATATTTTTTACACGCGGAGTTCTTGAAACTGTAAGAAAGTTAAGATGGTCGCCCGATATAGTACACTGTCATGGATGGATAACTGCCCTTATCCCTTTATATCTGAAGAAAGCTTATATTGAAGATCCGCTTTATTCTAATTCAAAAGTTATCTATTCAGTTTATAATGATGGATTTGATACCCTTTTAAATGAAAAGTTCAGCAAAAAACTAATGGTTGATGGTATTACAGAAGAAGATATCAGTATAGTCAAAAAGCCAAATTATGAAAATCTAACCCGTCTCGCGCTGAAAATGTCAGATGGAATTATACTGGGAGACAAACAGATCAATAAAAATATTCTTAAGCATATAAAATCTGCAAAAAAACCTGTTCTGGAATATAAACCAGAGGATGATTATATTGATGCCTACTCCGATTTCTATGATCAGATCCTTACCATGAGGCCCGATGAAGCCTGATAATTGACTGATGCAACCAGAATCAGGCAAAAAGTGTCCATCAATTAAAAAAAAATTATGTGTGGTATTGTAGGTTATATTGGCAATAAAAATGTTTATCCGGTTCTGATGAACGGGCTTAAGAGATTGGAATACAGAGGGTATGATTCTGCCGGGATTTCAATCTTAAACCACGGGATCAAAGTATATAAGAAAAAAGGCAAAGTTTCGGATCTTGAATCGTTTGTTGCAGATAAAGATTTATCCGGCACAACCGGTATCGGTCACACCCGCTGGGCTACTCATGGAGCACCGAATGATATTAATGCACATCCGCATGTTTCAATGAAGGGACATTTTGTTATCATTCATAATGGCATTATTGAAAATTATGCTGTCCTTAAAAAAAAGCTTATAGAGGATGGTTATAAATTCATGAGCGAAACAGATACTGAAGTCCTGGTCAATTTAATTGAATATCTCTATTTACAAGGAAAAATGACAGCTGAACTTGCTGTCAGACTGGCTCTTACCAAAGTTGTCGGAGCATATGGTATTCTCATCTTATGCAAAGATGAACCCGACAAGATCATTGCTGCCCGTAACGGAAGCCCATTGGTTATTGGTATTGGTAAAAATGAATACTTCATTGCTTCAGATGCCACACCTATTATAGAATATACAAAAAGTGTTGTATATCTGAATAACGAAGATGTGGCTGTTATCAAGAAAGATGAACTCATCCTCAAAACGATACAAAATGATAAACTGGTTCCAAAGGTTCAACAGCTTGATCTGGACCTTGAAGGAATAGAAAAGGCAGGATTTGACCATTTCATGCTGAAAGAAATCTACGAACAGCCCCATTCAATTCAGGATACTTTCAGGGGCAGGATTGCAACCGACCTTTCAGATATTAAGTTAGGGGGATTATACGATGTGATGGATCGCCTTATAAATGCCAGGAGGATAATAATTATAGGATGTGGTACATCATGGCATGCAGGATTAGTGGGGGAATATCTCTTTGAAGATCTTGCCAGGATTCCTGTAGAGGTGGAATATGCTTCCGAATTCAGATACAGGAATCCGCTTATAAATAAAGATGATGTTGTTATTGCCATAAGTCAGAGTGGTGAAACGGCTGACACACTGGCAGCGATACATCTGGCAAAATCAGCCGGTGCATTAGTTCTGGGTATATGCAATGTGGTCGGTTCAAGTATTCCAAGGGAGACCGATGCAGGAGTTTATACTCATGCAGGTCCGGAAATTGGAGTAGCATCTACAAAAGCGTTTACAGCACAGCTTACTGTTCTTGCCATGATGGCAATGAGGATTGGTTATAAAAGAGGATATTTGAAAGACGATAGATATAAGGCACTGATCCGGGAACTCACTGAAGTTCCTGTCAAAATTGAGAAAATTCTAAGTTGTAATGATGATTTCAAACAAATTGCCAGATTGTACAAATTAGCCAATAATTTTCTTTACCTGGGCAGGGGATATTTTTT
Organism: uncultured Bacteroides sp.; assembly: GCA_964512775.1. Lineage (GTDB taxonomy): Bacteria > Bacteroidota > Bacteroidia > Bacteroidales > SM23-62 > LJUQ01. Next base: position 4,314 of record CAZEKO010000183.1, read on the forward strand.
CCCAATAGCACTGGAAGGAGCTCTCAAGCTTAAAGAGATATCCTATATACATGCAGAAGGATACCCGGCAGCTGAAATGAAACACGGTCCTATTGCTCTGATCGATGCAAGAATGCCTGTCGTTGTAATAGCAGCAAAGGATAAGTCATA
>CAZEKO010000184.1:0-4461 GCA_964512775.1 uncultured Bacteroides sp.
AATTAATATTCATTTTAAATAAACTTAAAATATTAGTTCTGTATATTTATATTTTTCTTTCAATAATATTCAATTTAAAATTATGAATTCATCAAGAAGAAAATTCATCAGAAACTCCGCCGTTACCATATCAGGAGTTAGTTTAGCATCTGCTTTCCCGGGATCATTACAGGCGATGAGACGTTTTTCAGCCAGCGATAAAGTAGTCGTCGGCCTCATTGGTTGCAATGGAATGGGTTTTGCTGATCTGAAAGCTTTTCTTAATCAACCAGGTGTTGAATGTGCTGCATTATGTGATGTCGACCATAATGTACTTGAAAAAAGAGCAGCCGAAACTCTGGAAATAACCGGTAAAAAACCAAAAATCTTTGGTGATTTCAGAAAACTTATTGAAATCAAGGACATTGATGCAGTGATTATTGGAACGCCAGATCACTGGCATTGCCTGCCTATGGTTTATGCATGTGAAGAAGGGAAAGATATCTATGTTGAAAAACCGCTGGCAAATACCATTGGAGAATGTAATATTATGATAAATGCTGCCGGGAAATACAAAAGGGTGGTACAGGTTGGGCAATGGCAAAGGAGTGATCCACATTGGAAAAACGTAGTGGATTATGTCCATTCCGGCAAACTGGGAAGGATCAGAACAGTCAAGGTATGGGCATATATTGGCTGGAAAGGTGCAGTACCTGTGCTGCCAGATGAACCCGTCCCGTCAGGCGTTGATTATGATTTCTGGCTTGGGCCGGCACCAAAAAGACCATTTAACAGAAACAGGTTTCATTTTACTTTCCGCTGGTACTGGGATTATGCAGGTGGATTGATGACTGACTGGGGTGTTCATCTGCTTGATTATGCATTGTATGGAATGAACAGATATAAACCAGAATCTGTTATGTCCTCAGGGGGCAAATTCGCTTTTCCGGATGATGCAATGGAAACACCGGATACCCTTCAGGCGGTTTATAATTTCGGAGACTTTGGTGTAGTCTGGGACCATACAATAGGGATTTATGGAGGTCCCTATGGACGGGAGCATGGAGTTGCTTTTATTGGAGAAAACGGAACACTGGTGGTAGACCGAAATGGCTGGGAAGTCATTCCTGAAAGAGATTCAAATAATGAACCCAAAATGGAAGCTATTCCTAATCAGGGACGAAGCAGTGATGTAAGCGGGCTGGATCTGCATGTAAAAAATTTCCTTGAATGTATGAAAACACGCGGGAAACCAAATGCAGATATTGAGATTGGAGCATATATTGCGAAATTTGCACATATTGGGAATATCGCATATAAAACAGGTCGGAGATTATACTGGGATGCAGATAAGAATACTTTTGTTAATGATGATGCTGCAAATGAAATGATAAAGCCGCATTACAGGGAACCGTGGGTTGTTCCCAAAATATGAGACTAAAAAAATAATAGTCCCCGACTATTTCTTATAACATTTTAAGGTAAACCAGGGAACAAAAAAAACAGCAAACAATATCAGTCCCATAGTTACCAGGAATTTGGAACCGGGCATGTTTAACTGAGTAAAGAAAAGACCTGCTATAGGAAGCATGCAAAATATTGCACCTGCAATATACATTGTTTGTTTTTCAAGGGTATAGAATATAATCAGTGATACTGCAAGAAGCAGAAGACTTATTGACATTATATAATTACTGTATGGGAACTCATGCAGGATAAAAAGCAAACCCAGAATGAGAACTATCACAGATAATGCTGAAGAAGCATATGCTGTTTTTTTCATAGTCAAGAATCAAAAATTATAAAAAAAATTTAGGGCCAAAATTAATAAATCATTAAAGACCTCCTAATTTTCTGTAATAATAAAATGAAAACTTCTGCAGACACTGTTGCAATAGAGGTTAAAAATCTAAGCAAATACTATAATGACCTGAAAGCAGTGGATGGATTATCCCTTGAAATCAGGAAAGGAGAAGTGTTTGGATTACTTGGTCCTAATGGTGCCGGCAAGACAACTTCTATAAATATGATCTGCGGGCTCCTGAATCCTGATGAGGGAGAGGTGTTTATTAATGGGAAAAAAATCTCTAACGGAGGTGCTAAAGTCATACGATCAAAGGTTGGTGTTTGTCCGCAAAATATTATTATATGGCCTAAATTAACCTGTTTTGAGCAGCTGGTATTTATGGCCAGGATGTATGATGTTCCAGGAGTTATAGCCAGACAAAGAGCCGACAGTCTTTTAACCAGACTGGAACTTCAGGAAAAAAGAAATAAACTGGGCAATACTTTATCAGGAGGGATGCAGAGAAGATTAAACATTCTTCTTGCGTTAGTCCATGATCCGGAACTTGTAATCTTTGATGAACCAGAAGCCGGACTGGATCCGCAAAGCCGGCTATTGGTGAGAGATTTTATAATTAATACAGCTAAGGAAAAGACAGTCATATTCACTACTCATAACATGGACGAAGCTGACAGAGTATCGGATCGGATTGCCATTATTGACAGAGGTAAATTACTTAGGCTTGATACTGTCGATAATCTGAAAAAATCTATCGGGGAAGGAGATATAATGGAATTAAGTACAAAGTCCCAGGATGAAATCAGACTGTCGAATGCTATAAAAATGATAGAACAAAAAAATATAAATGTTACCAGGACCGGGGAGAAATTAATAATAAAATCAAGAAACCTGATTGAACAGATTCCGATGATCTATAAAATCCTGGAAGCGGATAACATCCAGGTGAGTGAGATGAACATACGTGAAAATACTTTGGAAGATGTATTTATTCACCTGACAGGCAGAAGTTTAAGGCAATGAAGTGGTATAGTGTTTTTATAAAAAGTTTAAAAGAACAGGTCAGGGACTACTGGATCCTGTTGATTGTAATCCTGTTAGCACCGTTTTTCATTTTTGTGTATTTTCTCATGATTGAATCAGAAAATCCGCAATATGACATAGTTCTGGTAAACAAGGATAGGGGGATTTCATCTGCCCCACATCAAGTAAATCTGGGTGACAGCCTTGTCACTTATCTTGGCCAGGTATCTCAAAAATATGATGAACTTGTGCTGCGATTTCACCAGGAATACAACCGTGATCAGGCCATAATCAGGCTTAAAGATGGAAAAGGTGATGCAGCCCTGATTATTCCGGAAAACTTCACTTCATCATTGTTTGCTAATCCATTAACAGGCTCTGATCCTTCCACCATTGAACTTATCGGTAATGTAACTGATATGCAATATATAATCGGTGCAGTACTGACAGAGGAACTATTTAATAGTTTCCTTGTGGAAATAACCGGTTTTGAAATGCCGGTAAAATTTACCGAAACAAAGTTGGGATATTCCGGGGAGAGATCGGTTTTTGAATTATATGTACCGGGTATGCTGGTTCTTGCAATTATTATGATGATGTTTTCTGCCTCTGCTGCGATAGTGAGAGAACCTGAGATTCAGACATTAAAAAGACTTAAACTATCACACCTGTCGGCACTTGAGTTTTTAACAGGTATTTCGCTGGTACAAATCATAGTTGCGGCCATTTCCCTGTTACTTGCACTATTTACTGCAATAGAACTGGGTTATGAAATCATACCCGGAACACTATGGTTTCTTATCCTGATTGCATTTCTGACAAGTCTTTCAATCATATCTTTTAGCTTACTTTTCGCTGCATTTTGCCGTTCAATAAAAGATGTCGCTATAATAGCTACTTTCCCAATGTTGATTTTTATGTTTTTCACAGGTGCTGCAATGCCCGTTAAAGGTGCTACCTTATTTACAATTGGCAATTTTGAATTTACAATGGCCGGTATATTATCCCCTACACATTCTATCAATGCCTTGAATAAAGTATTATTATTAGGACTTCCACCGGCAAATACAATTCCTGATATAACTGCACTGGTAGTCCTCACAATAGTGTATTTTATCCTGGGAGTTTGGGCTTTTAACAGAAGGCACATGAAGATGGCATAAAAAAACTATATTTATAGAAGTGAAAAAATTATCATACATTATCCTATTCTTAATTTTGAATTATAGCCTTTCTGCCCAAACGACAGGTTTTGATAATTCAATCCGTGCGCTTTATATCCTTGATATCTCAAAATATGTCGAATGGGATGATAATATCCAGAGCAAGGCAGATTTTATTATAGGTATCCTCGGTACCGATACTGACTTCTACTGGGAATTGTTTAATATGGCCAAAACCCGCCAGTTTATCCAGAACAAACCCATTAAAATATTATTATTCAGAGATATTAATAGTATTGAAAAATCTCAGGTTTTATATGTTAATATTAGGGAAGGTTTTAAGATCAAACAGGTATTAGATAAAACAAAGGGGAGTAATACTCTTGTAATTTCAGAAGGTTATGAATTTCAGGAATCAATGCTGAATTTCATTGTAGTAGGAGGGCAGCCCAGGTTTGAGGTTAATGAACAGAGGCTTAATGAGGAAAAACT
>CAZEKO010000185.1:0-4431 GCA_964512775.1 uncultured Bacteroides sp.
TCGACTTCTTCAGCAGTTTTCTGGAGTTGTGCTATTTCCCCTTCGCTGATCTCCACTGATCTTAGTGCAATATTGACAGCCCTGTCCCAGAATTTATACTCTCCCGGAGGTATTGCAGCTGTGACTCCCCGGGAAAATGTGAACCGCAGTGATAAGTCACCGATTGTTTCATCCTCAATAGGTACATACCAGGCTTTTGCATATGGTCTTTGTCCACCTTCAGGGATCCTTGTCAAAGCCAGTCCTTTTAGTGCAAGAATACCCATCTCCTTTTCCTTTGCCTTTGCAAGTGCAGCCGGTCCAAAATTTCCCTGGAACCAGCAAACAAAATTGACAGGCATCAGGATTGTATCGAAATCAAATTTTTCCATGGCAAGCAACGCTGCTTCCTGAGAATGAGCAGAAAATCCCAGGAACCTTACAAGACCTTCCTTTTTTGCTTTAATAAAAGTTTCCATTGCCCCTCCGGGCCCGAATACCTTTTCTACATCGTCAATAGAAGAAATTGCATGCATCTGATAAAGATCAAAATAATCAGTCCTCATTTTTTTAAGTGATGCATGCAGTTCCTCCTCTGCACCTGCCGCATCTCTTTTCTGTGTTTTACAGGCAAGAAAACAATCCTTCCTGTATGGTTCAAAAGCAGGTCCAAGCATATCTTCCGCGTTCCCATATGAAGGGGCAACATCAAAATAATTGCATCCCTGGTCAATCGCCCTGGATACACGGTTATTAGCTTCATCCTGAGCAATATTAGAAACTATTATCCCTCCAAAACCAATTACCGAAAGCTTCTCACCAGTCCGTCCTAAGCGGCGCTTTGGTAATAAACCGCCGGTTTCCTTATTACAACTGTTAATCAGTGGTAAAGCTGACAAAGCAATGCTTGTTTGAACTGTTTTTGCCACAAATGTTCTTCGCTTCATTGGTGTTTTTTTTTAGGGTTTATTTCAAAATAAGTGAATTAAATTGAATGTTAATAACAGGACTGAAAATTTTATTATGAAATTTATGTCTGTATATTTGATTTAATAATTTGATTAATATTTTTACATCATATTTTTATCTTTGAAAAAACCAAATAATTCGATTATTTTGCTATTTGATTGAAAGAGATCGTAGCTGTATCGCACAACAGTTTTATTTTTATCAAGAGAAAGATGAGTAAGAAATGTAAGAAAAGAGTGATCAAAGATTATGAAAAACTGTCACAGGATATAAAAACCCTGCTGGTTGAGACTTATCCGGGAAGACTTACTGAACATATCAAACCTTATACAGATGTTCACGGAAAGCTTTTTTATGCTGTCCCTCTTGAAACAGACGAAGATTTTCTTTTAATCAGGCTTCCTTTTAAAATGGTTAATGTTAAAGATGAAGAGGAGGATGAAGAAAAGAGTGAGGAGGCCAATGAAGATATTTTTGAAGAAATGACACTTGATGAACTGGATGAAGATGAATACATCATTCAGGATGAAGAATAAAAATGGATACATGGTATTTTGATTTCCTGATTCTACCCTTTCTGATTTTCCTCGCCAGGATCGTGGATGTTTCTTTGGACACAATCAGATTAATTTTTATTGCAAGGGGTTTTAAAAAGATCGCTCCAATAATTGGATTTTTTCAGGTACTGGTCTGGATAATTACCATTACCAGGATCATGGCTAATTTAGACAACTGGACATGTTATGTAGCATACGCAGCCGGATTTGCAGCAGGTAATTTCACAGGTATGATTCTGGAAGAAAGACTTGCCCTGGGTGTGGAAATGATCCGGGTAATAACTCAAAGAAGGGCAGATAACCTCATCGAGGCCTTAAGAAAAGATGGATTCCCCGTTACATCTATTAATGCCACAGGCTCATATGGAGATGTGGCCGTATTATACATCATCGTAAGCAGGAAATATATCAGCCGGATACTTGAACTGATCCGCCAGTACAACCCACGTGCATTCTACACTATTGAAGACATACGTTTTGTAAGTAAAACCCTTCCGTATAATCCTGAGGATAAAAGTTTCTGGGATAAGACTTTTATAAATGAATAAGATCTTATCTGGCTTCTTCTTTTTTTGGTGGAAAAAGCAAAGATATTCCGACACTCATAATAATGACGAAGATAATAAAGTACAATGAATACTGGGATTTGAAGCCCCAATCCTGAATAAAATCCTTAAGCAGAAGTTTGAATCCTATAAAAATCAGAAGGACGCTTATCCCGTACTTCAGGTACCTGAAACGGTCATGCATGTTTGCCAGGAAAAAGAACAGGGAACGAAGCCCGATAATAGCAAAAATATTAGAGAAAAAAACTATATAAGGATCTGTAGTGACTGAAAAAATAGCCGGGATCGAATCAACTGCAAAAATAAGGTCTGTAAATTCAATCAGTATTAAAACAACCAAAAGGGGGGTTATATAACGTTTACCTTCTTTTAGGATGAAAAACCGGTTATTTATAAATCTTGGATAAACAGGGAAATTCGAGGAGATCATCCTGAAGAGCCACTGCTTACGGATATCGGTTTTATGCTCGGTCTTGAACATGTACCGGATCCCTGTATAAACCAGGAACGCCCCGAAAATCAATAGTACCCATTCAAATCTCCTGATCACTGCATAACCTGCAAAAATGAAAATCGACCTGAGTACAAGTGCCCCAAGAATCCCCCAGAAAAGAACTTTTTTATAATTTTTTGTTGAAACAGAAAAACCGGTAAGTATCATCAGGATTACAAACAGATTATCCAGTGAAAGTGTTTCTTCAATAAAATAACCTGTAAGATAATTCATTGAGATGTTTTTCCGGAATGCTATGAGATTCTCCTGAAAATTATTGCCGGTCAGATCTATCTGATATAAATATAAGCTGACAACACGCCTGAGGTCCTCCTCATTCTTTATTCCATGAATGACTTCACCTTTCCATAAAAGAAAAAGATAAAATAAAAATGCCAGGCTGACCCATACAGCTACCCAGGCACCGGCTTCACGGAAGGAAAGAACATGACTCTTCCTGCCAATTACCAGCAGGTCAAGAAGAAGGATCCCCATTATTCCAACCAAAAAAAGAATCAGAGGCAGAAGTTCCGGCATACTTGAAATAAAAAAGTTTCGAAAGTTAAAGATTTCCGTACTACTTTTTCAGATAGTTTTATAATTAATCAGAATTATCTCTTGCTAGATCCAATGCCCTGGTAATAGTATAGTACTTTGTGATCATATTTGGGACTTCCCAATCAGGTAATTGGCCATCCTGTAAATATTTTAGAAACTTTTCTGTAACCTGTCCGAAATGTTCCTCATGGCCGACCTTATAATTATCAGGAATATCAACCATCCATTTCCGCTGATCCAGTCTGGTAAGCTTCACACCTGGATATCTGGCTGCAATAGTTTTAAATTTCTCAGAAAGATCCTGTTGAAAAGAATCTTGATTTTCATTTGCTGGTAAAATTATATATAGAACCGGCCTGTATTCTTGTTCTTTCCCTTGCTGTATAATAAGATTACAACGGGTTCCCTTCATTATAGAATAATGTGTATCACCTGTGCCTTCAGGAGCCTGGAAATTCCATGTTACTGAAACTTTTGCACAGATCCCCCTGATTTTGTAGGTCATCTCACCATTTGAAAAAACCTGCAACAGGCTATCTTTTATATATTCATTAAGGTATTCAGGATAACTTTTCAGTCCTGTCACAAGATTAAACTGGGCCGGAGAGAGGTTTGTCGTCCAACGTCTGGCTGAAATCATCTCCACATCTGTTCTGTCAATTATCTTATCAGGAAAAGCTTCCCATTGAATCAGGTCCACAAGATGTGTAGTCACATCTGCAATACCTTCACCTTGCTGCCGGATATCGAAAAACCAGGCTGGCCGGATTAATGGATTTCCTGATACATATTTGAAGAAATGATGCACACTCTCTTTAGTTATAGACGGATCATCAGCGGTACCTTCAGTAAGTTTTCCAAAAATCTCAGGTATCATTGATAATTCCCTCTGGAGTATTGTCGTGATCTCATAACGTTCTGTCATGATATCGTAAAGGAGAACACCGTTTTCTGCGGCTACCCTGAACGCCTCTTCAAGTAAGGGAAATCCCTGAGAGGTGATCACCATTGGTTTATCTGCCAGAACATTGATTCCTGCTTTGACAGCTTCGTTGATATATTCTGTTTTCCTGGCATTATTACCTGAAATGATCACAACATTTCCAGCTTTTTCCCGGATCATCCTTGTAAGATAATCCGGACCTGTGTATAGTTTTTCAACCCATGAAGTTGGATTTTCACTCCTTTTATTATAATTGTCAATCCTTCCAAGGTGGTCCATAACATCCTTTCCTTCAGGAGCATAGACATGCACAACAGGATCAACCGTCTCATACATTTTTTTCTGGACAAGTGCGGCATGAAAATG
>CAZEKO010000186.1:0-4423 GCA_964512775.1 uncultured Bacteroides sp.
TCGAACCAGATTGTGTATATATGTTCCCGGCTGTCAATATTGGTAAAAATATTTCTCCAGAAATTATATGAAAAGCTATTATCAAGTTGGTACCTGAGGTTATCAGTAGAATTGACTATTATCTTTTCGAAATGTTCAACAGCTTTATTATAATCTCCACCCGTCAGATACATCTGTCCGAGAAACGCGTCCAATGCATAGGTATTCCATATGGTGACTTCCCATGAAATGTCATTATTATTGATATAATGATTTACACCGACAGCTTTAAGTTCCTTTTCAAGCTGGTTTGTAAAAACCTCAATAACCATATCCAGATCATACATTTGTTTTTCCAATGTTATAGGATAGTTGTAAATGGTGTCATTATAATATCCATCTCTGCTAAAGCTGATATAAACACTATCTATATAAGTACCTGAAGAGTTAATATATTGATTAATCTCATCAATGGTTACCAAAGATTCATGTATATAAGGTATTTTACCATAAATTCTTACTGCATTAAAATAAGCCCAGGCACGCATACATAACGCTTCTCCATAAAGCTTATCATAATTTGTAACCGGGCTTTCCGGATCAAGTACTTCAGGATGTTCTTTTTGCAGAATCCGGATAAAATTATTACTGGCAGAAATCAGTTTGAAAAAATTTAATGGAGAAGCATACTTGTTGTTTTTAGAAACATTGAAATTGTATATTTCTACCATATCCACATTTGCATTCGGAGTTACAGTCAATAAATCTCCCCGCAATTCACCAAGTATTAATAATTGTTCGACAAGTTTTTGTTGTAAACCATATAATCCCATTTCTGTAGAACGATATTCATACCAATCATCATATAACTGTTCTTCTGTAATATTCAGTTCCTGATCCGGATTAAAAAATTGTTCACAGGATGACAGAAACATTATAACTATCATTGTGAAAATGATAGTAACTCGAGAATATCTGATTATCTTAAACATATTTATTATTATAGATAATGTTATAATCCAACTCTTATTCCTGCAATAAATTGCCTGGGTTGAGGAGCAAGTCCATAGTCGATCCCCTGATGAATCTGCAGATGCGAAAATCCAAATTCAGGATCATACCCCAGATACTTATGTAAAGTAATAATATTGCTTGCTGAAATATAAAATTCAACATTCTTAAATGTCAGGAACGGATTCGAAATTTTGTAACTCAATGAAATATTCTTTACCCGCAGGTAGGATCCATCTTCGATCCAGCGCGTAGAAAAATCAGAATTTCCAACAGGATCATTCCATGATGCCCTTGGGACATCTGTTTCCTGCCCATCGTATTGCCAGCGGTCAAGCACATTCTGGCTCTGGTTTTCAAGACCTGTCATTTGTTCGTTTTTATACCTGACATAGTTAAAAATATCATTACCGCTTACAAACTGAACAAATGCATTCAAAGTCCATCTCTTGTAAGAAAATGAGTTGAAAAAACCTCCAAAATAATCCGGAAACGAGGAACCAATCACTGTCTTATCATATTCATTTATTACTCCATCTGGCGCTCCGGCAGGGCCTGAAATATCCTCATATATGGCATCTCCGGCCTGATAAGGAATATTTCTGTCATTGACAAGGTTTGAATTGGTAGCTTCTTCCTGTGTAGAGTAAACGCCTTTAAAAATATATCCGTAAAAACTATTTGCCGGTGAGCCTTCCATATTTACAATTTCTCCCCCCGGGATACTGGTTACAAGCTTTTTTAGCTTAATGTCCACAATTTCATTTTTGATTGAAGAAATGTTTGCCTGCAGGTCCCACTTAAAACTGTTTCTGTCTACGAGTCTGAAAAATGTATAAAACTCCAATCCCCTGTTTACCAGCTTACCTCCATTTTCAATCTTGTAATCGTAACCAAAATAAGCCGTTATCGGAGTATATATTACCATATTATTAGTCAAAGACCTGAATAAGTCAAAACTTATTCTGAAACGATCTCCCCACAGCGACATATCAATACCGGTATTTATTTGGCTTACTGTTTCATAGCTTAGTTTATCGTTTGGAATTACCGCAGGATAAAGTCCTGCAGTTTCACGATACTTGATTACCTGGTAATAATTTCTTGCGCTTGATTCTCCGAAATCATCATTACCTGTTTTTCCTGCAGTAATTCTTACTTTAAGATCTTCTAACCAGGCCTGATTTTTCAGAAATGACTCGCTTGATACTCTCCATGCAACACCACCGGAATAAAATAATCCAAATGGCACATTTCCAATTTTAATAGTATTTATTGCATTTTCCCCCACCCTGGATGAACCGTCAAGAGAAATGGTTGCTGTAAGTAAGTACTTGTCTTTAAATTTATAGGTGAAGTATTCATATAATGACATCCAGTTCCATACACGGTTTTGTCCGCCAATTTCTCTCAGGTTGTCCTGACCATCCTGCAATGTTCTATACTGATCATTCTCATGGGCATTTTTAGTCATACCCCAGTCAAATTCAAAATTGTTTGTAAGGACATTTAAACCTGTACTGGTTGAAATCTGATGATTATTACCAAATGATTTATTATAATTTAAATATGTATTGTTATAAATAGATGTAAAGCTGTTATTTGCAGATTGTGATACATTAATTGCTTCCTGATTAAAATAATGTTCCATGCCGTGATTGGGCATGAAAATCTGTTCCTTTAAAATATTATAGGTGAAATTAAATTTGCTGTTTATAGTTAAATCTTCTTTAATTCTTGTTTCAAAGTCTAATGTTGAAATGAAACTGTAATTTTTGTTTTTTGCTTCCATATTGTAAATAATTGCCAGAGGATTGCTGGTTCCGAGTTCATCTACCTCAGCAAGTGTAATTAATAATCTTCCTTCTTCATCATATTGATATGGATTTAACAAGGGTGATTTTGCCAGGCTTGCCAGAATTGGACTGGTTTCTTCTGATGTTGCTGCCTCTTTCAGATTAGCAGAATTAGTATTAAGAGATACTCCGGCATTCATTTTTAGCCATGTAAAAATATTAAGTCTTCCCACGAACCGAAGATTATATCCTGAATAACCAGTTTCTTTTATTATGCCTTTACTATTCATATACCCGAAAGAAAGTCCGTATCTTGCAATTTCATCACCACCCTTAACTACCAGATTCAGATTTGTTAAAGTTGAATTTTTGAAAATAAGCTCTTGCCAGTTTGTATTATGCTGATAATCAATGTATCTGTCGCTGTCAGGCGTAAGGAATAAACAAGGGTAATATCCTCTTATAATTTCCTCATTCTTTCCGGTTGAAAATAGTATTTCATTCATGAGTGTTTTATGTTGACCCCCACTAAGTTGAGGAATTAAGTTTGAAGGAGCTAAAGAATACCCAAACCTCAGATCCAGGTCAATCGTTGTTTCTGTAACACTGGGATCGAGTGTTTCGATAATAATTAGCCCATTGGATGCCTGAGAACCATAGGCGGCCGTTATTGCAGGATCCTTTATAACGGTTGTCCTGGAAATATCGAAAGGATTTATTCCTGTCAGAGGATTGTAAGCATATCCATCTATATTTGAACCAAACAGGCCGTAGGATGTCAATGGAATACCATCAACTATATATAATGGCTGATTTGTTGCATATATTGAACTCACTCCCCGTATTGTAGTTACTGCTCCGCTGGCGGGCATTCCCGATCTGTTCACAACATACATTCCGGGTATGCGGCCTTGCATGTATTGATCAATAGTGATAGCCGTTGTTTTATAAAAATCTTTTGTAACTAATTCGGAATAAGCAGAAATGATATTCCTGTTTCGTATTTGTTGAGATAATATTGAAAATTGATCGTCGCCAGCTGATATATCATCTGCAGCAAGGTAAATGGTAATGTTATCTTTGTTATTCAGAAATACTCTTTTCTTTTTATAATCACTTGTGGGTGAAATAATAATCCATCCTTCGCCTGAAGTTGTCTTGAGGCTAAATTTTCCAGCTTCATTAGTTACAACAGGAAGCAGGCTGGTTCCCTCAATACTTACCGAAACGTTGGGAATAGGCTGATTGTTATTCGATAATATCACACCATTAACAATTATGGTATCCTGGGCATGTATTGAAAATACATGTAATACAAAAATGGTGGTCAGAATAATAACTTTTTGAAAGAATGTATGTCTCATTAGTTATAAAAATTTCATTGTATTTTGCAATCACTCTGATGGAATAAATTCAATATAATCTATTGCTAAACCATTTGAAAGAACAAGGGTGCTTGGTCCAATATATTCAAATTTTATCTTTGCCATTCCGTATTCAGCAATGTTCTCTACCCAGCAATCAAATTTATTAAATCGTCCCTCGTTAATATATCGTTTACCGGTAACACTATAGTTCAATCCCCTGAGACGTATGAAAGTATAATAATCAAATGTTGTAACAAGTTCATCATTTAC
>CAZEKO010000187.1:0-4422 GCA_964512775.1 uncultured Bacteroides sp.
ATTGAAAAGATGATAATCTGACATTAATTATAAAATAAATAACCATATTATGAAAATCTATAAATATCCTGCCCGCCAGGTATGGGCTGAAATAATTTCAAGACCTGTACTAAAAAGAGCTGATCTTTTTCAACAGGTTACCAATATTCTTGGAAAGGTAAAATCTGAAGGCGATGAGGGTGTAAGGCATTACACTCTGCAGTATGATGGTGTGGATATACCTGATCCGGCTGTACCTCTTGAATGGATAGCCGAAGCCAGTCTTCAGGTAAAGGAAGAATTGAAAAAAGCAATAAATACGGCTCGCGGGAATATTATTAAGTTCCATGCAGCACAGCAGATTATCTACAGGGATATAATAACTTCTCCCGGAGTAAAATGCTGGCTGAGAGCAGAACCAATAGAAAAAGTCGGCCTTTATATTCCAGGTGGATCAGCTCCTCTTGTCTCTACAGTACTTATGCTCGGAATACCAGCTGTAGTAGCGGGCTGCCGGGAAATAATCCTTTGTACGCCTCCTGATAAAAGTGGCAGGGTGAATCCTGCTATTCTATATACAGCAGGACTTTTAGGTATTAATAAAATTTTTCGCATCGGGGGTGCTCAGGCTATTGGGGCAATGGCTTATGGAACAAAAACAGTCCCCTCTGTCTATAAAATCTTTGGTCCTGGTAATCAGTATGTTACATTAGCAAAACAAATGGTGGCCGTTGAAGGAGTAGCAATAGATCTGCCAGCTGGTCCTTCTGAAATTGCTGTTATTGCAGATCAGACTGCTAATCCTGAATTCATTGCATCAGATCTTTTATCACAGGCTGAACACGGGGCTGACAGCCAGGTTATGCTTGTGACCAACCATGAACCATTACTTAATGCGGTATCAAGAAATCTGGATATTCAAATTGAAAAAATTCCCAGAAAGGAAATAGCAAGAGAATCACTTAAACAGAGTCGACTTGTCCTCCTTAGTAGTATTGAAGAAATGCTTGAACTAATGAATGCTTATGCACCTGAACACCTGATTGTTATGATTGAGAATTATAACAGCATTGTAGGTCAGATTAAGAATGCCGGCTCTGTGTTTTTAGGACCGTATTCACCTGAAAGTGCAGGTGATTATGCTTCAGGCACCAACCATACTTTGCCAACAAACGGGTATGCACATGCATATAGCGGAATTGGCCTTGAGAGTTTCAGGAAAGTGATCAGCTTCCAGGAAATTTCAAGATATGGATTGTTCAATCTTAATCCAGCTATTGTACAATTTGCGGAAGCAGAAAATCTGCTTGCTCATAAGAATGCTGTCACCATAAGACTGGGTCAACCAGAAACAGATAGTAAACTCTATGAATCAGTTTGAAAAACTTTTACGGGAAAATATCCTGAACCTGGTTCCATATTCATCTGCGCGGACAGAATATTCAGGATGGGACGCCAGGTATTTTGATGCCAACGAAAATCCTTATAACAGTCCATATAACAGGTATCCGGATCCTCTTCAGGTTGAATTAAAAGAAAAATTATCCGCAATAAAGGGAGTAAAGCCCGAACAGATCTTTACCGGCAACGGAAGTGATGAGGTTATTGATTTGCTGATAAGGGCTTTTTGCGTGCCTGGAAAAGATAATATCATAATGCCTGAACCATCATATGGTATGTATGAGGTTTGTGCCCGGGTTAATGATATTAATATTAAGAAGGCCCTTCTAAAGTCAGACTTTAATCTTGATACTCAAGTGATTCTGGATCTGGTGAATGAAAAAACTAAGCTGATCTTCATTTGTTCTCCAAATAATCCAACTGGCAATTCGTATGCTGAATCTGATATCCTTATGATACTTCAGAATTTCCATGGCATTGTTATCCTGGATGAAGCGTATATTGATTTTGCTCCTCATAATGGATTTATGAAATATCTGCTGGAATATCCCAACCTTGTCATTCTACAGACCTTTTCAAAAGCCTGGGGAATGGCCGGAATACGCCTGGGATTTGCATTCGGGGATAACAGGCTGATTAATATACTTAACAGGATAAAATACCCTTATAATGTAAGCATATTGACCCAAAACGCTGCGCTGGATATGCTTGAGAGAAAAAACGAAATGGAAATGTGGATCAGGAGTATTATTAACCAGCGCAGATTCTTGGAAGAAAATCTCGGGCAATTCAGTTTTGTTCAGAAAGTTTATCCATCCGATGCCAATTTCTTACTTATGAAAGTAGATGATCCGGTGGAATTATATAATTACCTGGAATCTTCAAAACTAATTATCAGAAACAGATCTAAAATGCCATTATGTAATGGATGTCTCAGAGTTACTGTTGGATCCGAGATTGAAAATAAAATATTGATTGATAAGATGTTAACTTATCAGAATGAAATTAATACATCAGGTATATGAAGAGGGTTTTATTTTTAGACAGGGATGGTACCCTTATAGTAGAACCAACGGATATTTTTCAGGTTGATTCTCTGGAACAACTTGAATTTCTTCCGGGAGTGTTACGCAACCTCTACCGGATCAAAAAACATTTGGATTATGAGCTGGTAATAGTCACTAATCAGGACGGACTTGGTACGGAGTCCTATCCTGAAGAAATTTTTGAAAAAGTCCAGAACAAAATGCTTCAAATTTTCAAAAATGAAGGTATTGAGTTTGACAAAATTTTTATTGACCGGTCAATGCCTGAAGAAGACCGTCCGACCCGGAAACCCGGTACCGCAATGCTTGGTGAATACTTTAAAGGAAATTATGATCTGGCAAATTCCTTTGTGATAGGAGATCGGCTGACCGATATTAAACTCGCCCGCAACCTTGGTGCAAAAGGAATACTGATAACTAGTTCCATTAAGCAGGAGGAACTACATCAGGCGGAATTACAGGATAACTGCTCATTTATCGCCGGTAATTGGGACCAGATTTTTGAATTCCTGAAACAATATGATCGGTCTGCGTTTGTGGAAAGAACTACAAGTGAAACTACTATCCGCGTCAGATTATCGTTGGACGGATCAGGCAGATCCAATATTTCAACAGGGCTTGGATTTCTGGATCACATGCTTGATCAGCTGTCAAAACACAGTGACTGTGATCTTACTGTTGAAGCCTCGGGAGATATACATGTAGATGAACATCATCTAATCGAGGATGTGGCGCTGTCGATTGGTGAGGCCTTTACGAAGGCTCTTGGCAATAAAACAGGAATCGGGCGATTCGGATTTACCATTCCAATGGATGATTCAATTGCTTCAGTCGCTGTTGATTTTGGAGGCAGGAACTGGCTTGAATGGGATGTGAGTTTCAAGCGTGAAAAGATTGGAGATGTACCCACTGAAATGTTCCGGCATTTTTTCAAATCTTTCACAGATTCGGCGCATTGTAATCTGCATATAAGTGCAAAGGGTGAAAATGAGCATCACAAAATTGAAGCAATATTTAAAGCCTGGGCCAGGGCTATCAAAATGGCTATAAGTCAGAATTCAGATCATATGCAAATTCCATCAACCAAAGGAAGTATTTAATCCAGATTATCAATATGAGTAAAACTGTTTCAGATCGCAATAAATCCCGGACGGTGGTTCTGACAATGTATTGCCCCGATCAGAGGGGAATTGTTTCAGCCGTTACCCGTTTTTTATTTGATAACAATGGAAATATACTTTACCTTGATCAACATGTTGACAACAATGAAAAGGTTTTTTTCATGAGAATTGAATGGGATCTGGATGGCTTCAGAATTCCTCCGGATCAGATTTCGGGTAATTTCCATGCTATTGCCTTGAAATTTAACATGAACTGGAAAATATTTTTTTCATGGGAAGTACCTAAAATAGCGATTTTTGTGTCAAAACTTTCCCATTGCCTGGATGATATTCTCGCACGTTTTAATTCCGGTGAATTGAATATAGAGATACCGTTAATAATTAGTAATCATGATTATTTAAGGAGTACAGCTGAGAAATTTAATATCCCTTTTCACCATTTTCCCAATGCTGCGAGTAATATTTCCAGCGAAAAAGATGAGATTAAATTATTGGAGGATTCTGGTATTGATATAATAGTACTTGCCCGATATATGCAGATCTTATCGGGTGATTTTGTCAGAAGGTTCGAAAACCGAATAATAAATATTCATCATTCTTTTTTACCGGCATTTCCAGGTTCAAAACCATATCATTCAGCCTTTGAACGGGGGGTAAAAGTGCTTGGAGCCACTAGTCATTATGTTACAAAGGAACTGGATGCCGGACCAATTATTGAACAGGATGTTACACATATTACTCACAGGGATTCCGTTCAAGATATGATCAGGAAAGGACGTGACCTGGAAAAAATTGTTCTCTCCCGGGCTATTTATGCACACCTGACCCGAAAAATAATGGTATACAAGAATAAAACAGTTGTTTTCAGCTAGTTC
>CAZEKO010000188.1:0-4409 GCA_964512775.1 uncultured Bacteroides sp.
TCGTTTGAAATAGAACTTTTGCGACATTAAAGGTTTTTTCGGGGAAGGCCAACACAATGCTTGCTACAACTGCAGAAATTGAAGCAGATATCGTATTTTCAAGAAGATATAGAAGCCAATAATTTAAAGTGTCTGAATCTGTATTTTTACCTCTTTCAAGAAAAAATTTTTCTAATGCCATGTGAATAGATTTTAATAGATCCGGCGCATTGCCGCCGCCTCTAAAAATACTCCATATATCTCCATTAGAATATTGATAAATTTCCTTTCTTTCTAAAACAACTTTAGATTTATAAAAATTATCCTCTCCTATATTCTTTACAAAAGATTCAATTGTTTTATTTGTAAATTTAAGAATAAAATCGATAGTCTTTTTTAATTCATCTTGAAGTAGCCAATAAATTGGAGTCTGGTATGCACTTGCAGGAAAATATTCAAATTCAAACTTATCGATTATGCTATACAACTGCTCTCTTTCCCTCAATGAACGAGAGAATCTATCTTCTTTTTGAGGTATTTGATACCAAAATAAGTCAGCTAATTTTAAAACATATTCAGGAAGAAATTTTGAAACAGAGATACCTTCTATTTTAGTTAAAATTACTTTTGATAAATCGTAATATGGATCTCTATGACGTTTCCATTTATTTTTAAGAATTTCGTCGAAAATATCCTTCAGTTCATCTTTTATTTCAGAAGTGCCATCAAGTATAGTTTTAAATAAATTGTCTGTGTCTTTCCGGCAGTTGTGTGTGACAAATAAAAATAATCATGCTACTATGGCTTTCAAAAATAGAGGAGAAAGCCATGAAACACAAGCAGAATTTTTTATTAAAAAGTAATCAAAGCGCAAAAAACAAAATGGGTAAAGCCCTGCGTGAGTACGAGAAGTGGCGCAGGAATAGGCCGAACCGGGGACTTATACCAGAACACTTGTGGGAATCAGCAGTAAAATTATGCCGGACACATTCGATAAATCAAGTAGTCAAAGCATTACACCTGAATTACAATGCTCTCAGAGCCCGGGTAGAATCGGACTTCAATCCGAATGATCAATCTATCAGTACGCATAAAAAAAAGAAAAGTGTAAACAAAAAAAGCCCGAGATTCATTGACGCGACAGAGTCTGCCTTCAAATACCAGTTTAATTCTCCATCCTCCAATATAGTCGTGGAATATCAAAAAGCAGATGGAAGCAATCTGAAACTGCACATTCCCCACAGCGCTGATTTTAACCTTCAAGAAATGATATCTTTCCTTGCCGGAGAACTAAACGCATGATCCAGATCACGCCGCACATGAAGATATTGCTGGCAGTTGATCCTGTAGATTTCCGTAAAGGCATAGATGGATTAGCCGGGGTGTGCAGGATTGTCCTCAAAGAAGATCCATTTTCAGGCTATTTATTTCTTTTCAGGAACAGAACAGGAACGTCAGTAAAGATATTGATGTATGACGGTCAGGGATTCTGGCTGTGCCAGAAAAGATTCTCCAAAGGCAGACTCAAATTTTGGCCGAATAAGGAAAACGAAGCAGCATCAGATGTGCTTAAATCCCATCAATTGCAAATGCTGTTATGGAACGTAAATCCCTGGGAGATTACAGTATCGCAATGGAAGCGGATTTCAATCCGAGAAATAAAAGGAAAATAGAATAATATTTTTTTGAATCAATAAATTTTTTTGCTGGACACTCTTAATCCATTTTGATATATGGCATACTATTACAGGATTTGAGGAAGTTAAGATGATCTACTGTGGAAGGGATTTTTCAGAAAAGGAAATAGATTGGATAAAGAAAAAGATATCGGAACCCGGTATGTACAGGCAAAAATTATCCAGATTTTTTTGCGAAGAATACAACTGGCGCAAGAGAGACGGGGGCATTAAGCAGATGAGCTGCCGGGTGGCTTTTTTAAAGATGGAGAAGGACGGAATATTTGTTTTGCCACAGCGAAAGAGAAATCCGGTCAGTCGCAATAAAAAGCCAGAGCAATTATTTTTTGAATTTGAATCCGACGGATTGAAATCCGAATTTACCGGACAAAACGCGGAAATCACATCTTCAGTTAATAAACTGAAAATTGAAACCGAAATAGTGAATAAAAAAAATTCATCTTTATGGAATGAATTCATAGATCGGTACCATTACCTTGGGTATGCTCCACTTCCCGGCGCTCAGATGAGATATTTTGTCAGGTCAGAGAATGACATAATAGCGCTTTTAGGTTTCGGCGCTTCGGCCTGGAAAACTACTCCACGCGATTCATTCATAGGCTGGACCAGGGAGCAGAGGGAGAAAAATCTTCATTTGATAGTGAACAATAACCGTTTTCTGATACTGCCATGGATAAAATCAAAGAACCTGGCGTCTAAAATACTGTCACTGATCTCCCGGAGACTGCCTGACGACTGGGAGAAGAGATATAATTACAGGCCCGTATTGCTGGAGACATTTGTACAGAAAGACAGATTTGCAGGAACCTGCTACAAGGCCGGTAACTGGATATATCTTGGAGACACGAAAGGCAGAGGTAAGAAGGATGTTTTTCATAAAGAGGAATTGCCTGTAAAAAGCGTATGGGTATACCCGTTAACAAGGAGATTCAGGGACGAATTGTGTTCTGATAGCTGATGCCAAAAACGAAAGTAATAGAGTTATCACAGGAAGAAGCGCAAAGACTCCTTCGGGATATCAAAGGCAAGGTGTCTGAAGATGATTACAAATTGCTGGAAGGCCTGGTAAACACAATTGATGTTCTTAACAGCGCGTTAAAAGAAAAAAAGATATCGATAAGCAGGCTGAGAAGCCTTTTCGGAATTAAGACTGAGAAATCGTCGCGCATTTTAAAGGATTCGGATTTAAATCCGATTGAAGAGCGGATGGAAGGTTATCCCGAAGCCGGAGAGTCCGGAAGAAAGAAAGATTGGGATGCGGATTATAATCCGACGGATCATGATCAGCCTGATATTAATCCGCCGGATTATAATCCGATGGTATCACGCGGCATGTCATTGAATGAAAAGAAAGCAAAAGGACACGGCAGAAATGGATCAAAATCCTTTATTGGCATGGGAAAGGTATTTATTCCTCACGAGGAATTAAAGCCCGGGGACATATGCCCTGAATGTGAAAAAGGAAAAATCTATGACACGAAAAGGCCGGGAGTGATTATCTCAATACACGGTTCTTCACCGATAGACGGGACAGTACATGAACTGCAGAAATTGAGATGCGCTCTTTGCTGTGAATTATTTACGGCTAAACCTCCGGAAGATATTCAAAAAAATAAATATGACGATTCCGCGGCTTCGATGATTGCGCTTTTGAAATACGGCTGCGGATTCCCATTTTACCGGCTTGAACGCCTTCAGGAGAGTTTAGGTATCCCATTGCCTGCTTCCACACAATGGGATATTGCCGAGGATTTCTCCGATTCATCGGCTGAATATATTCATAAGGGACTGATAGAATTCGCAGCCCAGGGTCATATTATTCATAATGACGATACAGGAGCTAAAATACTGAGCATATTGCCGGTAAATGGAAACGATAATGAGGATAATCCGTCGGATTTAAATCCGAATGAGTCGCCCAGGAAAGGCGTTTTCACTACAGGAATAGTATCAGTAATCGATGATATACGGGTAGCCCTTTATTATACCGGAAGAAATCATGCAGGTGAAAATATGACTGAGCTTTTGAAAGAGAGATACGATGACAAAGATCCTCCGGTTCAAATGTGCGACGCATTATCAAGGAACATTCCTAAAGAATTTGAGACTATTTTATGTAATTGTCTTACGCATGGGAGAAGACAGTTTACGGATATATATGATAATTTTCCTGATGAATGCCGTCATGTAATTATTGTATTCAGGGATGTCTATTCTTTTGATAAGATCGCGAAGGAGAAGAATATGTCTCCTGATGAAAGACTGCTTTTTCATCAGAAAAACAGCGGCCCTCTAATGGATAATCTGTATAAATGGATACAGAAGCAATTCGACGAGAAAAATGCCGAACCTAACAGCAGCCTGGGAAAGGCTTATAAATATTTGTTAAAACACTGGCAGGCTTTAACAGGATTCCTGCGCGTTCTGGGCGCTCCTTTAGATAATAATGTCGTCGAACGCATGCTGAAACGAGCAATTTTAAATAGAAAAAATAGTTATTTCTTCAAAACTGAGAACGGCGCCAAGGTGGGAGATATTTTTATGAGTATTATTGAAACGTGTAATTTGAACAAAATTAACCCCTTTGAGTATCTTAAGGTTATTAAAAAATATAACCAGCATGTTCAGAAGGATGCCTCCGAATGGATGCCGTGGAATTATAAACAGGCATTGGAGGTGTTTTCGATGAAAAATTAAAAAAAAATTATTTACACACAGTTGCCGAAAGGACAC
>CAZEKO010000189.1:0-4360 GCA_964512775.1 uncultured Bacteroides sp.
CATTCCTTATAAGTCTTCGTGTATATGACGAAGTTAACATTTAAAAGTTACAGAAGATTCTTTAATAATTTTTTTGATTTTTTTGTTTTTTTACAATTTTTGTTTTAATTTTGACTAACCGGTCAGTCATAAATTCAAAGTCACAGCTTTTTTTTGAATAACTCTATGACTGACCGGTCAACCGAAAGATAAAAATATGTCACCACGAACAGTTCAGCAATATGAAGAGATCAGAGAGAATAAACGAAATCTGATCCTGGAAACAGCACTTGAGTTATTTGCCTGTGAAGGTTATTATACTACTTCTATAAGTGCAATTGCCAAAAAAGCAGGGATATCCAAAGGTCTCATTTATAATTATTTTGAAAGTAAGGAAGATATTATCAAATCAATAATGCTTAAAGGATTCAATGATTTGTTGAATGTATTTGATCCGGATAAAGATGGGACTTTGACAAAAGAAGAGATCCGTTATTTCATAGAAAATATATTCACTATCATGTATAGTGATCTGCATTTCTGGAAGCTATATTTTATGGTTTTTATGCAACCATTGGTACTAGGGCTTGTGGAGCAACAATTTCATGAACTTTTACACAGAAGTCTTGGTATGATGGAAAATTATTTCCGGGTACGGGGATACAAAGATCCCGAGAGTGAGGCTATTCTTCTGGGTGCAATATTGGATGGAATTGGATTCCATCTTGTAATGGATCCGGAAAATTTTCCTGTAGATAAAATTAAAGGCAGAATTATTGAAATATATTGTTAATATTCTTTAATGTTGAAACTCAATTTGTAAAAATTATCTATGATGAAACGTACTATTTATATTTCCTCTATCCTGTTTATTACAGGATTTTCTGTATCCTTCTCACAGGATGCAAAGGAAATTATAAAAAAAGCTGATGCCAAGATGCAGGGGGAAGAGACCAGCTATAGCATAATGACCATGAAAATCATTCGTCCTACCTGGGAAAGGACAATTACTTTTAAAACCTGGACCAGAGGAAGAGATTATTCTCTCGCCCTGGTTACCGCCCCTCCCAAGGAAAATGGCCAGACATTCCTTAAGCGAATAAATGAAATGTGGAACTGGAATCCAACGATTAACCGTCTGATAAAGCTTCCACCATCAATGATGTCTCAGGGATGGATGGGCTCCGATTTTACGAATGATGATCTTTTAAAAGAATCCTCAATAGTTGTAGATTATGATCATGAAATTATTGGTTCTGAAACAATCAATAATTGGGATTGTTATATTATCGAGTTGCTTCCTCATGAAGATGCCGCCGTTGTATGGGGGAAAATTATAAAATGGATTTCGAAAGAAGAATATCTCCAATTAAAAAGTGAATATTATGATCAGGATGGTTATCTGGTCAAAACGGAAATAGCTTATGATATTAAAACCATGGATGGGAGATTAATTCCGACACGTTTTGAGCTTGTTCCTGAAGAAGAAGAAGGACATAAAACGATGGTAATACTGGATGAAATAATATTTAATAAACCAATTGATGAAAGTTTCTTCTCACAGCAAAACATGAAAACTGTTCGATAATGAAAGAATACCTGAAACTTGCCTGGCGAAATATCTGGCGAAACAAAAGAAGAACTTTGATTACAATAGCTTCGGTTTTCTTTGCCATGTTTTTCGCTTTAATCATGCGCTCCCTGCAGATTGGAAGCTACAGTCAGATGACGCAGAGCATTGTCGGAGCTTTTACAGGATATCTGCAAATCCATAAAAATGGATACTGGGATGATAAGACACTGGATTATACATTCGAAAATAGAGAACAACTTGTAAGTGATCTTGAAAATACTGAAAATATAGCAACTGTAATTCCACGTCTTGAATCATTTGCCCTTGCTTCCGCAGGTGAACAAACAAAGGGTATAATGGTGGTTGGTATAGATCCTGAAAAAGAGAAGGGATTAACTCATCCTGACAGAAATATAATTTCCGGAGAATATCTTACAGATGAATCTTCAGGGGTTATGGTTTCAAAACGCCTGGCAGAATTCCTGAATTTGTCTCTCGCTGATACTATTACCCTTCTGAGCCAGGGTTATCATGGTGCTACTGCAGCCGGAATTTTCCCGGTCACGGCTATTGTTAAATTACCTAATCCGGAGATGGACAGGCGATTGGTATATATGAATATTAATACTGCTCAGGAATTTTATGGAGCTTATAATATGCTGACCGCTCTTGTTATTAATGTTAATGATCAGAATTTACTTCAAGATACTAAACAGAAAATAGCGGCTCTATCAAATGGCGGGGAATATGAAGTGATGGACTGGAAAGAGCTGAATCCTGAACTTGTACAACAAATCCAGAGTGACCAGTATGGAGGATATATAATGCTGGGCGTGCTATATCTTATAGTTGGTTTCGGTGTGCTTGGTACATTAGTTATGATGACCACTGAGAGAAGACGTGAATTTGCAGTTATGGTTTCTGTGGGAATGCAAAAAACGAAACTGGGATTCATTCTTGTATTTGAAATGCTCCTTATGGGATTATCAGGAATTGTAACTGCACTAATAGGAAGCATGCCTGTAATTCTGCTTCTTATTAAATATCCTATCAAAATTACTGGTGATTTAGCTAAAATTTTCGAGACATATGGATTTGAACCAATAATGCCAGCAAGCCTGGAATCCAGTTTCATCATTGGACAATCTATTGTGGTGTTGGTTATATTCTTTCTGGCGATAATCTATCCAGCAATTTCAGTATTCAGAATTAATGAAACTAAGGCTTTACGGGCATAATAAATTACATTAATAATAATAATATGATCTGGTCTGTTTCATGGAAAAACGTCTGGCGCAGTAAAATCAGAAGTTCTGTAGTTATTACTGCCTTTATTATAGGAGTTTTTGGAGGCCTCTTTACAGTTGCCGTGATGGTTGGAAGTATGGAACAACGAGTTAAACTCGCTATTGGAAATGAGGTTTCACATTTGCAAATTCATAATCCGCAGTATCTGGAGAATAATGAATTGAAATATACTATCAATGACTTCCTTTCTCTGCAAAAATCTCTTGAAGCTCAACCAAATATCACTGCATACAGTCCAAGAATTAAAATCATGGGTATGGCAAGCACTTCAGGAAGTGCTTCCGGGATATTGATCAATGGTGTTGATGTTGAAAAAGAACGACAGGTTTCAGGTATTGCTAACTCAATAATTGACGGAGCAGGAAACTATTTTGATGACTCCAGACCAAAATCAATTGTTATTGGTGAAAAACTTGCTAAAACACTTAAGCTAGCCTACTATATGATATCAGACAAAGACCTGGAAGAATTGATGAATAATAAGAAATTTAAGGAGATTGTTCCTTTACTTGACACCTTAAAAAATGTACGGTACCGGACTGAAAAGGATTTTGAGGTTGCCCTTGGATCGGTTCTAGGAAAAAACAAAACAAGCAGGTACAGTTTTAATATTAAAAGGGAAACGATCAAATACAAGTTAAATCAGAAAATTGTACTTAGCTTTCAAGCACTTGATGGTCATATAGCATATGATGCATTCAGGATCGCCGGTGTATACAAAACAGCAAACACGGCTTTTGATGGTTTTAATGTATATGTAAGAAATATAGATATAATGCCAGTTGCCAACATGGCAGAGAATCAGTTTAATGAGATTGCCGTTTTATTATCCTCAGTCAAATACGATACCCAGTTGGCTTCTGAATTAAAATCAAAATTTCCGGATCTGAGTATTCAGACCTGGGACGAAATTCTTCCGGAAGCAGGAATGTACAGCAAAGCCATGAATTATTATCTTTTCATATTTATGAGTATAATTCTCCTGGCACTTGGTTTTGGTATAGTAAATACTATGTTAATGGCTGTCCTTGAACGTGTTAAGGAGCTTGGGATGTTAATGTCGATCGGTATGAATAAAAAAAGGGTATTTACAATGATTATGCTGGAAACTGTTTTTCTAAGCTTGATCGGTGCAATCGCCGGGATGATTATTTCATATGTAATAATCTGGTATACTGGAAAACACGGTATTGATCTCTCAGCCTTATACCAGGAAGGTCTTGAAGCAATTGGATTCAGCGCACATATTTTTCCCAAACTCGGATTGAGTGCTTTTGTGGAGTTGACCTTACTTGTTATTCTCACAGGTATCATAGCATCTATATATCCGGCAAGGAAGGCGCTCAAACTGAATCCAGCTGAAGCTTTGAGGATTGATATGTAGCATGGGGCGGAGCATGGAGCATGGGGTTAAGAGCGGAGAGCATAGAGAACAGGACTAATAGTGTTATTAATGATCAGAGAATAGTTTTACTTAATAATAATAACAATGAAAGTTAT
>CAZEKO010000190.1:0-4357 GCA_964512775.1 uncultured Bacteroides sp.
TTTCAGTTTTAACTAATTCTTTGATGTTAGTATTGGGATTGGGAAAATGTTCGATGACATAAATTGATTTCGCCACTCTTCTTGCTTCAATTAATACAGATTCAGGATCTTCACAATGGTGTAATGTTTCATTTAACAGGGAAACATCAAATTCTAAATTATCGAATGGTAAATTCTTGCCATCGTAAATCACAAACGGCAACTTTTTTCTTTTCCTAATATCGACAACATCTACTGTATTATATCTAATCTTAGGAAAAATCTCAGCAAAAATATGGATAGGCAGTGATGTTCCGGTTCCAATATCAAGTACAGAATCAATACCTTCTATATGAGGTCTAAATAATTCAATAAGGTCAAATATTATATCTTCTAATGATTTACTCACATTCCTGAGTTGGATAATAAAAATACATCTGAATTTTCAATCCGAATCATATCTCTGTTTATTTCCCGGCATCCTTGCGTAGTAAGCTTCTTCGCCAGTTTTTTCCAATTTACTAATTGTGTGATTCATTGTTGAAACACCATACTCTTTTTGTTTCTGGAAGTGAATGAACATTGCTGCTAAGTTCACTGCTGCTTCAATTCCTTTTGGGTTTTTGAAGATTATGGTAAAAAACATCTTCCAATAATATAATCCGGTTACCGGGTTAAAACCTGCCTTTTTACAAACCCTGAGGAATGAACGCATATAAATAAGCAATGTTCTGAAATCCGGAGTATATTTATGACGGGGGCTGATATTCAGGCCGGTAAAAATAACCCGTTTATAATAATTCGAAGGTTCATAAATGGCATTGATAACACGAATAAAATTCTTAAGGATCTCGGTACGAGAAATCAGTGTAATAAAGTTCAGACCACTCGTCGTCTGGTCAATATCGGTTTCACCAATTGATCGGGATGCCTGCTGAAACAACCTGCCTTCAGACGCAAGCCGGCGGGTTAATTGAGTATTTGGCAGTGCGTAAAGCAGGCTGATCATTGCCATGCAGATTCCCGATTTCTGGATGGAATAGATCATATTATCGGCAATCTGTCTGCTTTCGCTGTCGAATCCAATAATATATCCTCCATTACTTACAATGCCATACGATAAGAGTTTCCTGACAGCAGCTTCGATTGGTTTGTTCACATTCTGGATTTTCTTGTTTAGTTTCAGAGTATCATTTTCGGGTGTTTCGATACCAAGAAATACATATCGGAAATCGACATCTTTCATTAATTGAAGCAATTCATCGTCGTCAGTCAGGTCAATAGAGGCTTCGGTAGCAAAATAAAACGGATACCCGTGGTTTTGAGACCATGTTTTTAATTCACGCAAAAGGTCTTTAGCTTTCTTTTTATTACCAATGAAGTTATCATCGACTATGTCAATATGTCCGCGGTAACCTAAATCGTAAAGGGATTGCAGTTCTTTGATCACCTGTTGATTCGACTTAAACCTTGGTATCCGGCCATATAGCTCAATGATATCGCAGAATTCGCAATTGAAAGGACACCCCCTGACAAATTGTAGTCCGATCATAATATAATTCCGGAAATTGATCAGGTCATATCTGGGTACAACAGCTTTCAGCATATTGGCCTTTTCTTCAGAAAAATATCTCCCGCTTTTTGCTCCCCTTTGCAAATCGTTTAAGAACATAGGAATGGTAACCTCTCCTTCTCCCAGGACTAAAAAGTCTGCCTCAAGGTAAACATCTGGCTGTGAAGTCGGATCGGGACCACCTACCACAATAATACGATCAAGATCATGCGCTCGATGGATTAAATTGAGCATACTTCTCTGCTGAGGAAGCATTCCCCCTGTACAGATAATATCAGCCCATTTCAAATGATCATCCAGCAAAGGTTCAACGTTTTCGTCAATTAACCTGAATATCCAATGCTGGGGAAGGAGTGCAGCCACTGTCAGCAATCCAAGAGGGGCAGCCGGGTATTTTGCCCCAACCATGTAACAAACTTCCTGGTAATTCCAGAAACTAAATCCTGAAAATTTTGTTTGTACAAGAAGGCATTTGGTATGTCCATCATGCAAATTATTCATTGATGTCCCTTATTACCGTCACTAAATAATAAAGTAAAAATAAGCGAAAATCTGTTTATCTCGCCACATAATTAACAAACACTACATCAGATATTGTATGATGAGGAGAGCGGAAAGGTCTTTTTGCCATCAGCGCTGTATGATCGTCTATTTTCCGGCCACTGAGTGAATTTTAGTTGTTTAGAGGGCTTCCTCAAGGGTAAGCGGGGGCATGATCGTCGGGAATCACTCAGCCAGCATAAATTAACTGGTTTGGAAATGTATTTATTTGATCTTTCGAACGTTATAAAATCCATTACTAATTCCCTGCCTGCCGGCAGGCAGGCGGCAACAAGAAATTTAAAAATCCATTAACTGATTTGGACAGGACAAAGAATTACAATCAGCTGTTTGAATTATTATCCGTCTTTTTTCTTTCTCTCTAATGGAATTATTCCTGCCATCTCTCCGATAATATTTACCAGTTCGGTTCCTGCCGGTACAACAATTTTAGCATTACTGCCAAGAGATGCTTCAAGAGCTTCAAGCTTGCGCAATAATTGGGCATTCCCAACAAAATATTTATCTGCTGCTTCATTTACCAGTTTAATGGCTTCAGCTTCGCCTTCAGCGTGCAATATTTTAGCCTGTTTATAACCTTCTGCTTCTTTTATCTTTCCCCTCTTTATCCCATCTGCAACTGTTTCGGCAGCAGTAGCCGAATCTATTGCTGCAATTTTTTCATTTTCAGCTTTTACCACTTTATTCATGGTTTCCTGAACATCCGAAGGGGGGTCAATTTGTTTTAATTCGGTACGGATAATTTCAATTCCCCAACCTTTAGTTTCTTTATCAAGGGTTGCAAGAAGCTCTGTGTTAATTTTCCCCCGTTCGCTGTTGGCAGATTTTAAAGTAAGTGTGCCGATTATATTACGAAGTGTTGTACGGGCAAGTTGAACAATCTGCCATTTATAGTTATTAACATCATACGTCGATCCTTTTACGCTCGCTTCATCTGATTTTACCCTGAAATAAACTTGCGCATCGACGCTGGCATTCAGATTATCGTTAGTGATTATTTCCTGTGGCTGGGCATCTACCATCTGTTCGGTTACATTTATCACAAATATTCTATCTATGATTGGAATAATCCAGTGAAATCCGGGATTGGCAAAATTATGGTACTTTCCAAGCCTCTCAATTAAACCTCGTTCAGTTGGCCGTACAATTCTGATTCCTGCGAAAAATATCACTACGACAGGAATTACTACATACAAATAGTTCATTTTAATTTCCTTTCTTTTTTAAATAATTATTTTTCAAATTTAAAATAGTGAGCTCACAATTTTTATTGTATCTAAAATACAATGATTAAACTCTTTACTGACCTTTAACAGAATTTCAAAAAGATTAAAATCTATATTATATTTCTTATAAAGATAACAATAATTATCTGAAAGTCAATAAGTATTGAATGAGATATACCCAGAGCATCATTCTGCTTTTATTGTGATTAGCCCTGTCAGATGCATTGGCCGGACGTCTAGACCACATTCAGCCAGTCAGGTTACAATTAACATATATAACTATACAATAGGCATTTAGTTCCGGTTTTTGGTGGTCAGATTGTGTGGCTTTTGTATCTTTAGCTCGTAACTTCATTTTATTTCACTAAGAACTCATACCTGTCATGGATAAAAATAGATCAGTTGCAGTCACTGGCATTGGAGTATTTACCTCCATTGGTTGTAATCGTGCTGATTTCTGGAATTCACTGATAACAGGCAAATCGGGAATTAAAAAAATTCAGGCTTTCGATCCTCATGGTCACAAAAGCCAGATCGGTTCCGAGGTAATATCATATAAACCGGAGGATTATTTTGATCGTAAAGAATCGCGTAAAATGGCCAGGGTATCCCAACTGGCTTCCAGTGCAGCAATTGAGGCAGTGAGGGATGCCGGTCTGGATCTGAATAATGAAGACAGGGACAGAATTGGATGTGTAATTGGATCGGCCGCCGGAGATACTACTTATCTTGAAGATCAGCATATCCGGTTTTTAAAAATGGGACCGGGCTCGGTCAATCCTTTAACCGTGCCCAGGGTTATTTCCAATATGCCGGTTTGTAATGCAGCAATTGTTCTTGGAATTCACGGGCCAAACCTGGGAGTCTCTGCTGCTTGTACAACTGGCACACATTCCATTGGAATTGCACTTGGACTGCTCAGGGGAGGAATGGCAGATGTGATTCTGGCCGGTGGAGCAGAGTCCACCATGACCCCTTTGGTTCTTGATGCTTACGCGAGCATGGGAGTCCTTTCAAC
>CAZEKO010000191.1:0-2783 GCA_964512775.1 uncultured Bacteroides sp.
CACGTTATAAGCATGGCGAGTGAAATATTCTTTACATCAACGAATTAATATATAATTCATTATGACCAATACAGCAATTAAAATCTTATTCTACTTATTACTTTATTTGTTAACTGATGAAGCAAAATCTCAATTGATTGCTGATGCTGGACATGATACAATTTTTTGTGCAACAATCTCTAATCCCTGGGCTAAACCGGAAACAACAACTATTTATGGATTGACAATAATTGATTCGGCGGGATGTGAAGCTGCTAGTAGTTGTAATGTATTTGTCTATCCTGTTAATATTGACAATCATTATCTTATTAATAGATATATAAAGATCTATCCAAATCCAATATATTCAATAGCTTACATATTTACTGAGAATTCTGATTTTAATAATTTAAAATTCGAAATCATAAATCTTAACGGAATTCTAGTGAGAGAAATAAAAATTACTGGTCGGGTAACTCCATTTAGTGTAACCGGACTTAAATCCGGATTATTTCTGTATCGATTAATTTCAGATGATAAGGAGATTGATGCAGGTAAAATATTAATCCAACCTTTTTATATGCATTAAAATTTAAGAAATGAAAAAATATGAATTATTGTTAGGAATTAGCTTTTTAGTTGTGGTATTTTTAATAAGCTGCGATAAAGAGAAGCCTATTAATCACTCAAATTGTAAAAGTTTCAGTCTTAAATCCACAGCTCAATTAAGCGACTACGGTTCTGATACGAGCTGCGTAAGTTACACTTACAATTTTCAGGATAAAAAATTAATTATAAAGCATATAAATGCTGGTTTTAACTGTTGTCCAGGAGAAATATATTGCGAAATTGACATAAAAAATGACACTATTTTTCTCTCAGAAAGTGAAGAAAAAGCTGAATGTGATTGTAATTGTTTATATGATATTGAAATTAATATTTCTGAAGTAGCAAAGCGGAAATATTATATTAGTATTACTGAACCATATTATAAAAATCAAGAACAAATACTATTTGAAATAGATTTAACACGAAATGAAACCGGAATATTCTGTGTACAAAGGACAAAATATCCCTGGGGAATTTAACAATGCATGCGAACAATTCCCAAAAAGTATACAACCAACAGCAAAAAACAGGAGCATTCCTGCAATATTCAGACTCGCAGGTACTAGTTGCATCAGGAAAGTCATAGCCATAAAGGCTGAACTTAAGAAAAATGATATAATACCGATTACACTTATGATCAGATTTGTGGTCATTTATGCCAGTGCTGATACATCAACATAGTCTGGTAATCTAAAATTTCTTAACTTTAACTGAAATGGGTAAAAAGTGAAGCAACCTTCAAACAACAAAATGCATCATCATAATAAAAACAAGTGAAATGAAAAGAAACTGGATGAGAAGAATAATAGGTGGATTAAGTTTTACATCTGCCTTATTCGTGTTCCAGGCGTGTTATGGGACACCACAGGACTTTGGACTTGATATGCTGATAGAAGGTCAAGTAAAATCAAAAACCTCTGAATTACCGATAAAAGGAATAAAAGTATCAGTTGCAGATAATATGCAATATGATTTGACCAATGAAAATGGGCGTTTCTCTTTTTATACTGAGATGCTTGAAAACATGAAAATCAGGTTCGAAGATGTTGATTCGGTGCAAAATGGATTATACATAAATAAGGATACTGTTTTAACCGTTCTTAATGAGAAAGTTTTCCTGGATATAACTCTGGAAGAAAAATAGATGCTTTCAGCAATAAAAAAGAGAGCGTTTCGAAAATTCAAAGAATCAGAGACTAAACTGCATTTATTGAATTATTTATTTTGGGAATGCACGACAAGATGTAATCTGAATTGTCTGCATTGTGGCAGTGATTGCTTAAAAGATAGTTCATTCCCTGATATGCCAATTAAAGATTTTTTGTTGGCGCTTGATACAATTGAAAAATCCTCTGAAAATTTAACTGTTGTCTTAACCGGTGGCGAACCTCTTATGCGTAAAGACATTGAAATATGTGGCAGAGAAATAAGGAAAAGGGGAATGAGATGGTCTTTGGTTTCAAATGGGCACTTATATAATAAAGAAAGACATATTTCATTGCTGAATGCAGGACTTGGTGCATTGACGATTAGCATGGATGGCCTGGAAGAGTCTCATAACTGGTTGAGAAATTCAGATAATAATTTCAAAAAAGTTGAAAATGCGATTAGTTTAGCAGCGAGTTCTTCTCGACTGAACTTTGATGTAGTAACATGTGTAAATAAACGAAACATAAATGAACTTCCACATATCCGTGATTTTTTAATTCAAAAGGGAGTAAGTGCATGGCGATTATTTACAATAGTACCAATAGGACGGGCGAAGAACAATCCTGATTTGTTTCTTTCCGATACTCAGTTTGTAGAATTGCTGAATTTTATTAGTGATTTTAGAAATGATAAGGTAATTGACGTAAAATTTAGCTGCGAAGGATTTGTAGGTAAATACGAATTTAAAGTAAGAGATAGTTATTTCTTTTGCAGAGCAGGGATTAATATAGGTTCGATTTTAATAGATGGCTCAATTTCAGCCTGTCCCAATATTGACAGAACATTTTCTCAGGGGAATATTTACAGGGATGATTTTTATAATATTTGGCAAACAAAGTTTGAATCATTCAGGGACAGAAGCTGGACAAAAACCGGGAAATGTGCAGATTGCAATGAATACAAGGATTGCCAGGGCAATGGATTCCATAACTGGCATGGTGATAAAAAGAATGTATTAGTTTGTCATAATGAACAAATTGAAAAAG
>CAZEKO010000191.1:2883-4342 GCA_964512775.1 uncultured Bacteroides sp.
AGTTAAAAACAGGTCATATAGTGCTGGTAAAGCCTGGTGAAAAAATTCCGGCTGATGGGATTGTTTTAGAAGGAGAAAGTTTCCTGGATGAAAGTATGCTGACTGGTGAAAGCAAGCCTGTAAAAAAATTAAAAGACAGCAAAGTAATTGGCGGCTCTGTAAACGGAAATGGTTCATTAACCATCCAGGTATCAAATACAGGTAAAGACAGTTACTTGAATAAAATAGTACGATTAGTTGAAGATGCACAGAAAATTAAATCAAAAACTCAAAATTTTGCTGATAAAGCAGCAAAAGTGCTGACCTTTGTTGCATTAGGTGGAGGTGTAATTACTCTGGTAATATGGCTTCTTCTTGATTTTCCATTTGTATTTGCATTGGAAAGAATGGTAACGGTAATGGTAATTTCGTGTCCCCATGCCCTGGGGCTTGCTGTTCCATTAGTGGTTGCTATTTCTACTTCCATTTCAGCGCAGAAAGGATTGCTCATACGCAACCGGACAGCATTTGAAAATGCACGACTAATTACTACCATAATTTTTGATAAGACAGGAACGCTTACCAAAGGCATTCATGAATTGGAAGAAATAGTTGTATTGGATAATCAGTTCAATGAAAAAGAATTATTACGACTTGCATCAGGAATTGAGCAACATTCTGAACATTATATAGCTGCAGGAATAATCAGGAAAGCAAATGTATTGGGTATCACAATTCCAAAATCAGAGAAATTCAATTACCTGCCGGGTAAAGGACTGGAAGGCACAGTCGATGGCAAAGAAATCAAAGTTGTGGGACCAAATTATCTGAAAGAAAGGAATATTGCAGTTACAGAAAAAGGGAATGAAAATGCAAGGACAATAGTATATGTTTTAGTAAATAACAAAGTTGCAGGGTATTTTACTTTTTCAGATCAGATTCGGGAAAATTCTTTTGAAGCAATCCAATTGCTTAAAGAAAAAGGAATCAAAAATTTATTGCTTACGGGCGATAATGAAAGTGTTGCTGAAAAAGTTAGCAATGATTTGAAAATGGACGGATTTATAGCCAATGTCCTGCCGCATCAGAAATTGGAGAAAGTAAATGAATTACAGCAAACAGGTGAATTTGTTGCCATGACAGGTGATGGTGTGAACGATGCTCCTGCACTGGCAAAAGCAGATGTGGGAATTGCTGTTGGTTCAGGGACAGATGTGGCAGCAGAGACAGCCGATATTATTTTAGTAAGTTCTGACCCAAAGGATATTGCCAGGCTGATTTTATTTGGCAGAGTCACATATAATAAAATGATTCAAAACTTATGGTGGGCAGCAGGATATAATATCATTGCCATTTCACTTGCGGCAGGAATTTTATATAAGTGGAACATTATATTAAGCCCGGCAGTCGGTGCAGTATTAATGAGTATGAGTACCATCGTTGTGGCGATTAATGCGCAGTTTTTAAAAAGGCATCTAGT
>CAZEKO010000192.1:0-4336 GCA_964512775.1 uncultured Bacteroides sp.
CTTCCCAGTTTTGAATCGATGTACAGGATATTTTCAACGGCATCATAGCGAATTCCGGTCAAACCCTGTAACAAACCATAGCTGGACATAGCTCTTGCATACCAGTGTCCACATTCAAATTCATCAAAAGGATTTCTCACTCTTCCATCATAGCGTTTACGGCAGGTACTTACAATATCAAGACCTTCTTTGACCATGCCCATCATCATAAGGTGAGAAGCAACCTGGTATTCAATGCCAGTCCATACCTCATTGCTGTAAACAAACGGAAGGGATGGCTGATCTCCTTTTGGCCAGGTGCATAATAGCAGTCCTCCTTCCTTTCCCATTGCATAAGCTGGCCTCTGCGGGTTGACATGATCAGATAAATCATGCCTCATATTATACCTGTAAACGGAATTGAGGTGACTTTTAATTTTATCGGCATCGACAGGATTATCCAATCCACATACACTCGAGAGCCAGAAACCAAGGACTCCATCGGAAATGCAACCATTGGTATACTGGTATTTGGGTCCTTCCTTTTCCAGGATCGCCATAGCTTCAGGGGAATAATCCCCGCCTATTGATTTCTTTGAAGCATCAACCGGGTCTGGTGCGACAAGGCCTTTTGTTTTAACGATCTGAAAGAAATACTCCCCGTTGAAAAGGCTGTCTTCTAAATATTTGACTCCTGAATTGAGAATATCCTGATATAAGGTATTGTCTTCTTTCATTTCATTACTCATCCTGATCATGGCATTCAGAGCTCCAAGGTAGAATCCTGTGCACATGCCGTCTGGCCCCCAGAATTCAATATCGTATGTATTATGGTGAGGTTCCTCAATGACGCCCTTATGTTTTGGATCCCAGTTATTGATGCAAAAATTCATGCTGGTTTTTAATTCAGGGTATATTTTTTCCAACCAGGATTTATCTCCTGAAATTCTCCATTCTCTGTAGACTTTCATGATCCCTCCAAGTTGCCCGTCAGCTGCTGGATAGAAATCATGAAATGTAGGTGAGATTGGAAGATTAGACCGGAATGTCTGATGTCCTTCTTTATTCTGGCTTATAAGGAATTCCGTATTACGTAATGACCTCTCAAGAGTTGGAAACAGATGTGGGAAAGCCTGTGCATAATTCCAGACATGCGTGCAGGAACCATGACAACAACCCATGTTCTCAAAACATCCTTCCCAACACCAAAGTTTGCCATCGTGTTGTCTGAGAACAGTCGTTGATTTCAGAATGGTAAGGTTAGCTGCAACTGCTTCAATGACTTCTGCAGGGAGATCCATGGCATAAAAAGCGTCCCTGAATAATAGAGATTTTTCTTTAAGATCTTTATAACTGGTCAACCAGTATTTTGCAATGTCGTTTATACTAGCGAACCTGTAAGCGTACCATGGGACATATGTAGATGGACAGCTGTCCGGGTTTTCACAGCACTTTTCAGTTTCCGGTTTCCCGCCACGCGTCAGATTTGAATTCGGAACATACCATGCAAAAAGTAACGGAATTGTAATCTCTTCACCTGGCTTAAGTTTAAAGGGTATAAAAATGGATGCTCCAGGAGAGTGTCCTTCACTGGGAGGATTATTTGCCATATTTGCTGTCTCAATGTTTTTCCAGGTCATTGTCACTGGATCCCACCAGCCTCCCCTGAACCAGCAATGATCAACGACAACTTCAGTATTAGGAGAAAAAACAGCAAAGTCACCTCTTAAGTGGGGATTATCAACAGAACCTTCCTGGTGAAGTATAAAGCCATTATCGATAGATTTAATACAATCACCGGAAGCGTAAGATCCCCATTCAGAGGGTATATAAATACGCATAAAATTCACTGTATTGAAAGAAAAAACAGCATCGATGGCCTTTCCGGAGGTGTTTGAAAAAGTATATTCCAGTGCCCCGACCGGAAGACTTGAGTTATCCTGATCACCTGGTATGAATGGACTCCAGCCTGTTATTGATGCTTCAAGGGGAAGATCCGTATCTGTCAATGAAACGGTACCGAATGGAAATCTGGTAAGAAAGCTGGCCGATTCAAATCTGGGGAGGCCGTAAGTCGTGCCTCCGAGACCATTTCCGCTATCATCTTTACCAAATATCTTCCATTCAGGGACCGGACCTTCGACAACTCTGGATATATTCTTATCCCCCTTTATTGTAATAGCCGCGAATGTCATGGGCTCATTACTAAAGTCAGGATGATTCCGCACGGATATGTGCGAAAGGCAACCTGTTCCTTCGAGGCATACCATTCCGGCACCTATTCCACCGATAGGAAATGCGATATGATTGAGATTTTCACCAGTATACGCCCCGTTGAATTCATGACCGGATTGACTGGTTTTTCTGTTTTCGGTCTGGCATGAATTCATGAGGATCAGAAACATGCAGAGAAGAAAAAATGCAATATATCT
Organism: uncultured Bacteroides sp.; assembly: GCA_964512775.1. Classification (GTDB taxonomy): domain Bacteria; phylum Bacteroidota; class Bacteroidia; order Bacteroidales; family SM23-62; genus LJUQ01. The sequence goes on from CAZEKO010000192.1 coordinate 2,412, forward strand.
TTTCATAATATATCAGGATTAAGATTTATGGTTAGGTCATTTATATACAAATCTAAAGGCCGGCAGGCAGGCGAGAACCGAATTCTCTTCATTTCCCGAACCTTTTCACAGCTTCTTCGAGGATGGCTTTTGTAGCTGTAGCACCGACACGGGTCGCACCTTTTTCAACCATCTTCAGCATTTCATCGAGGGTTCTTATGCCTCCCGCTGCTTTGATCCCCACTTCAGGATCAGAATTTTTACGCATCAATTCAACATCGTGTTCCGTAGCTCCGCGGTATGAATATTTACCATCTGCCCCTTTGACAAAACCATAGCCGGATGAGGTTTTTACATAGGCCACTTTCAATTTGCTACAGATCCTGCATAACCTTATTTTATGTTCATCATCAGGCATATAATCATTTTCAAAGATCACTTTAAGTATGGCATGATGTTTTTTGGTTATCCCAACAATTTCACTTACCTCTTTTTCAATATAATTCCAGTCACCACTGAGAGCTTTACCTATATTAATGACCATATCGATTTCGACAGCTCCGTCCCGGATAGCCATTTCTGTCTCAAAAGCTTTGACTTCAATTGAGCTGTTACCATGTGGAAACCCAATAACAGCACCGACCACCACGTCAGAATCCCGCACAAGGTCATGTGCTTTTTTCACCGCATAAGGTTTGACACATACAGATGCAACATGATATTTCATGGCAAGGTTACAACTATCAATAAGATCCTGATCGGTCATGGTTGGATGAAGGATGGAATGATCGATCATTTTTGCAAGGTCCTTTGAATTATACATAATATTAAATATTTGTTCAAAAATTATAGAGATATCGTCAGTATATAATCTGTAGACTGTCTGTAAATGATTTAAGAAGGTTAAAATAATTTTCAAACATGGTCAGTGGCAGACTATCTGCAGTATCATAAATATCATGATATGCGGTTGATCCACCCATTGTATATAAGAAAAAGCAGGGCACACCTTTTTTATAGAAAGGGCAATGATCGCTGTTGCAGGCTTCATTACGGGCTTTAACCTGAGACAGGAATTGTTGTGTATCGTTTATTTTTTTCAGTAATTCAAATTTACTTTTATAAACTGATCCGTTAACGACTGTAATGCCATCCTCACCATTCCCGGCAAGATCAATATTGATCAGGAATGAGATCTGTTTGAGCGGAAAGACCGGATTATCAGCATAAAAATTAGCACCAAGTATACCAAGTTCCTCTGCTCCCAGCGCTATGAAAGCTATCGAATAATCAGGCCGGTTTTCATCTCGTGTATAGTATTGTGCCAGATTCAGGAGCATAGATACACCACTGGCATTATCATTTGCCCCGGGAAATATGGTCTCTGCTCCCATGAGGCCAAGATGATCATAATGTGCCGTAAAAACAATAAATGAATCGGGGTGCACCTTGCCTGGTATCATTCCGATCAGGTTGTTAGTCAGATATGATTGATAATAGACGTTTTTAGCAGTGAAGCTGACAGATTTGATTTCGGAAGGATTAATATCAGTGTTTATAATAAAGAATGGTTTAGATCCTTCTACTGTTGATCCTTTCCAGCTGAGTTTATCATTTATGCATAAAACAGTACCTGCTGCAGGATATTCAGGATGCATTTTCATGAATTTGAAGATTTCATTTATCCTCTCTTCATCTTCTTTTTTCAGGATGTCAACATCCGGTAAAGTTTTATCGATAACAATAAATTTTCCGGTCGATTCTCCAAGTATTTTTAACCAGTTTTCACCGAATACGAGATCACTATATCGAATCAGGTATGTGTCAAAATTCCCCCTGGAAGTGGGTGATTCGGGACTTATAAGATAATCCTTTCCGGGTTTTAGCAAACGGTCATTTAACTGAAGTTGCATAATTCCCGGAAAGGTATTTACTGATACATAAAA
>CAZEKO010000193.1:0-4319 GCA_964512775.1 uncultured Bacteroides sp.
GCAATATAATAGAATGATCTCCCTAATATTCCAAGATTGGGATCATCATAGGATGATACAATATCTGCATTTGAGACCAGGATTATAAAAGCTGCTATCAGGCTGAAAAAAGTATAGCAAGCCAGCATACTTATCATAACCCTGATAGGATTGGTAGCATATTGTCCCATCAGATCGAATACTACCAGTTTAAACAGATAAGCAGGGTATTTCCAGATCACACTTATTTTTTTTCTCCTGAGTCCTTCTTCAAGGATGACTTTTGATTCTAACCTCTTGAACTCAACATATGATTTATCCTCATCACTATATTGACCTGTTGTATTAAAATTTTGCTTTAGTGTTCTGAATTGTTCGGCTTTTATTCGCCGAGAGGTATCTGCCTGGGACATAATGAGTTCTTTTACATGATTTTTCCCCCAGTCAAGAAAAATTCTGCCAATCAGCCGGATACCGGCAAAGTTAATGGTACCAATCTGTATGTTGAATTCATAAGGCCTGATGTCAATGATATCCCTGACAATAGTATCCGACAGGTTGATATAGGAACATTTTGCTAGCCGCAGATCAGTGTAATTGTTAAGATGACATGAATAGAGTGAAAGTTTTTTTATCCGCGCATTATAAAAGCTGATGGTGCCTTTGCCGAAGTCAGCCCTGTCAAAACTTGCTTCAGCCTCATCAAATTCAACAAGTTCAAAACTGATTACACCTTCACCGAAGACTGCCTTCTTAAAACTTATCTTTCCTTTATTTAACTGGCTCGCCTCAAATGAGACATCTCCGTTTCCAAAGACAGCCCGGTTAAAATTTACCCTGCCGTTTCCAAACTCAACCGTCCGAAAATCTACCCGTCCATCCCCGAATTCAGTCCTTTCAAATGATATGTCACCATCCCCCACCCTTGCAAAATGAAAATCAATTTTCCCTGTTCCAAACCTTGCTAACTTGAAAGATATATTACCATGGCCAAAATTGGTGGAAATGAAAGAGACATCCCCGTTATTAAAAATAGCGTTTGTGAAAACTACATCTCCCCTGCCGAAAATGGCATCCTGAAAGTCTTTAATTCCCTCTCCAAACCTGACATTCCTGAAAGATACATTCCTTTCAACAGTAAGATTGGTAAAGTCTAAATTGCCATCAGGCAGATGAACATTACTGAAATCCAGTCCCCCTTCACGGATAATTGAACCCTGCATAGAAACCACACTACTGACAAAGCAAGAATCTTCAAAGCTTACAGGTCCTGAAATAAATTCGGCATAACTGAGGTCTATCGGGACTTTATTATTTAAAAAAGAATTCCTTACACTAAATCCGGCTATTTTAATAAAATCTTTCCTGTCAATATTGTTTTCCTGGCGATATGTTGCAAGCGACAGATGATCAATATAACACTGATCAAGATTAAGTTTCGTCCCTGAGGAAATAATTCCGGTTATGTATTCATAAGAGGCATAACCCAGAACCAGAGTATTCTCATGAAGACCGTCCAAAGAAATTAGTGTCAGAATAGCTGACATCGGAAAATGGACTCCATCTTCCCTTATAAATTCTTTGTCCTCGATTTTGGCTGTGAAGTCTGAGAATTCGGGAAACATTTTGTTTATTGTTGTTATTTTGAGGTATCTGTAAAGATAATTATTTCAATGTACGGATGGCTCTGCTGTGAACAATTAGCGGTGGCAGATATTCCGGTAGGGACAATAACGACAGCGATCAATAATTTCAGTGGGATTAAATGGAATTGAGGGATCGAATATCTCCCCGACAGTTTCAGTCAGCTTCTCTGTAAATTCATCATTTATTATCCTGAAATCTCCGAGTGTTTCCTTTTTATTGGGTGGCCCTATTAAAATGTGATAATCGAAATTATCCTGGTTAATTTCCATTATCGGATATAACCCGGGGACAATTGAAGCAGTCAGCTCGGGGCGTGAAGTGTGAATAAGTTTTGCATATAACATTACCTGGAAGACTTCGCCATGGCGGTTCTTATTATTCCGGTCAAAAAGGCCACTCACAGATTCGATTTTCCGTTCCACTCTCCCCGTCTTATAGTCCAGGATCCTTATTTCATTCGCCACAAAATCGATCCGGTCGATTTTACCTCCGATAGCTGCTTCAAAACTCCCTGTTTCATTGATGACCGGAAGTCCGATCTTAATCTTCTTTTCCATATCAACAATGCTGAAAGGAGTATAATGTATATCCCTTCCAATTATCTCCCCAAGATATTTTTCCAGTATATCACGAATAATTGCATTACTGCCCTCTATTTTAACTTTATCCGGATTTCCTGGTAATTGGTACACCTCCTTAAAAGCATGTTTTACGGATAATTTGACCCTTTCATTGTTCAAAAGGAGGCCTTTCAGAAGGTCAGTACTGATCATCTCTGTTCCAAATGGTTCATAAAGATTATTGACTGCATAATGCAACAGGAGGCCAAACAGCAACGGATCTGTTTCTTCTTTTAACTCTTCAGGTTCTTCCAGATCTGTAATAAAATTGAAATAAAATCTCAGGGAACAGTCAAGGTACATATTCAAGGCTCTTGGAGACAGATATTTACCACCCGGTACTCCTTTAATGAATTCCCCCAAACGGCCCATGATCACATTATCCTTAATAACTGTTATTGGCCGTTCAGGATTGGCCTGTATATTATATGCTATTATTTTTTCCTTTACAGTGAACGCTTTACTCAATGTCAGCTGATGAAGGAACCTTGATTGCTCGCCGCTATTTAATCCTTCGCTTTTGCTGTTGAAAACCAGAACTATCTTTTCTGCCCGTTGGATAAGCCTGTAAAAATAGTAGGAATAGATAGAATCGTGATGTTCAATTGTAGGCAGGTTGAATCCCCAACGGAGATTATGCGGGATAAATGAATGGCGGACAGGTGACTTAGGGAAAATTCCTTCATTCATTGATATCAGAACCAGATTACGGAAATCAAGTACGCGTGTTTCCAGCACTCCCATTATCTGCAATCCTGTAAGGGGTTCTCCGCTGAATGGGATATTAGTATTCATGAGAATTTTCCTGATTAACCGGTATAGTGTTGTAATCCGGAATTCCACTTTTCTTCCCTGCAGGATCTCATCAAGGCGCTTAATCCGAATGAAGAGCTGGAATATTATTTCATTTTCCAATGCCTGCATCTGGTTTTCCTGACTTGTAGATCTACGTGCAATTTCTTCAAGAATATTCAGAAGGTATCGCAGAATATCTCCCTGATCCTTTACTCTTGTAAAAAATGATCGCAGGACAGGATGCTCCTTTAAAAGGTTTTCATTAACAAATATTAAATTCTGGTCTTTGATTAACTCAACTATCTTTCTGAAGTCACCTTCATATCCATGGTTCACCGATGGATGATTCAGGATTGCCATTACATCCTGAGAGTAGAATTTCCAGCTTCCATCCTCATTCTCCCTCGCATTTTCCTGAAGTCTGATGATATGTCCTATGAGACTGTACAGCTGGGTTTCCTGCACCGAATACCCCATCGTAATATTGAACTCACGGATTGATTCCGGTAAAGAATGCATGACCGGCAATAGCAGTTTCTCATCGGCAAGTATAATTGCCGTTTCAGGTGAGGTATCGCTGAAACCTGAAAGTACATCCGGCAAAATCCTGGCCTGTCCGACTTCACTGGGCACAGAAATTATCTGTATATCCTTATCATTCAGCAAATTGTTATGAGAAATATTACTCTCAACCATGCCAAATTCTTTGAGATTCTTACGGATAAACCTGCCTGCTTCATGATCCTTATTCTGGTAATAATAATCGTCGAAATCCCAGAAAAAGAATGCCCTACCCTGTTTCTTATAATGCCTGAAAAGTTTTATTTCACATTCGTTCAGAGCATTGAAACCAATAAAGAATATCCTGTTAAAGGATAATGACGGAAGATTGTCCTGGTCAATAAGATCTGTAACCCGCCGGTAAACCATTCCTTCATATCCGAGTTTCTTGCTTATCAGGCTGTCTTTCAATCCGGAATATATCTTATAAAGAATTTCCCAGGTATTCAGGAATTCCTTTTTGTGCTCTCCCGGTCCGGCAGGATCAAAGCTCTGCCAGAACCGCTGAATGATTTTGACCTGCTCTTCTGACAGGTAATTAAACTCTTCCTCAATAGATCTCAGTGCCGCAATATTTCTGAACAGGTCAGCCGCATTGACCAGGTATTTATCTATATCATCAAAATCTGATAGCAGTATTTCTCCCCAGAAATAGAAGCTATCAAAACTTTCCTTAGACTTCTTTTCCGTGCAGTATATATCATACAGTTCAAAGAG
>CAZEKO010000194.1:0-2017 GCA_964512775.1 uncultured Bacteroides sp.
GCCCAGCCTCCACCATTTGAAAGATCAATAGTTAATTTATCAATTGAGCTTAATTTAATAACTTCTTTCCTGTAATCTGTGGCATCACGGTTCGCATTAATTCCATCTCTAAAAATTACCGCTTCATACTCCCCTTCGCCAAGAAATGAAAAATCAAGAGTCAATTCTCTCGGAGTCCAATTAGTCATAGCCCCGACGTACCAAATGTTGTCTTTCTTTCGGGCAATTGCCACATATTCAGCTACTTTCCCATCTAAAGGAATCGTCTCATCAAATGTAGTCGGCACTTTTGTTATAAAATCGGTACATTCCTGTTCTTTCATATAGATGGTTGGATTATCCGAAAGCATTTGAAGGGGTACCTCAAATACCACGTACATTGCCAATTGGTGACAACGAGTTCCCTTACTCATAGGCATTGAGTTTATTGGCCGGAAATTAGCCTGGTTGGAATTCCGCATAGCTCCGGGGGTATAATCCATTGGACCTGCTAAATTTCTGATATATGGGATAGTAACATCGTAACGGGGTACATTTTCATTAGCCCATTTTACGTTTTCCATGCCTTTAACACCTTCGATACCTACGACATTTGGAAACGTACGCTGTATTCCGGTAGGTTTAAAAACACCGTGATAATCGATAAGCAGATGATTCTCGGCCGCGAATCTGGCTATTTCATAAGTTGAGGCAACTGCAAGCTGGTCATCACGATCGATAAAATCAATCTTTAATCCTTTAATGCCTAATTCAGCAAAAAATGGGAATGCTTTTTCCATCTGCTGTTGTACTGATTTCCATGAGGCCCAGAGAATTACCCCAACTCCTTTCCGATTACCATGCGTTACAATTTCCTCAAGATTAATATCAGGCCTTGACTTTGTCAGATCTACTTCTGTGGTCCAACCTGCATCAATTATAATATAAGGGATGTTGTTAGCCGAAGCAAAATCAATGAAATATTTATATGTAGGGGTATTCATGCCAGCCTTGAAATCGACATGCGAAATGTTCATATCATTCCACCAATCCCAGGATACCTGACCAGGCTTGATCCATGAAATGTCGGCCAGACGGTTTGGTGAAGCCAATTTTTGAACGATATCACAATTAAGCAAATCTTTGTCCCTGGTAGTAATTGTAATTGCACGCCATGGGAAACTGCGGGCACCATTGGTTCTGGCAATATAATCAGCCCTCTTACTGGGAATAACATTTATGCCCTTAACATATATTTCTAAAGGATAAGGGGCATATACACCCTTAAAACCTTTGCCGGTCTGGTTCAGATCCAGGTACATGCCAGGATAGTCTTCAAGATCAGCCTCCAGCACTTCGACTTTTAAATTACTGCCAAGATCAACCAGTACTGGTAAAAAGGCTAAAGAATCTTTTGGAAATTGTGAAATATTTATTTCCCGGTATAATGCTTCAAAAGAGGAATTGAATATTTTATTATCGCGATAGTCCCACTGTATTGGAATAAAAGCCCTGTAGTCATCAGGAAAGTTGAAATTGGCTTCTTCGTTTCTAATGATTATCTCTCCTTTTTTTCTGGTAAAGAAACGATAAGCAACTGCATCGTTATATACCCGGAAAATAACACCATAATCATTTTTACAATTTAAGGTAAGCTGGTTGCATATATCGTAAACCACACTTCTTCTGTAATTAATAGCATCAAACTGATCATTAATACTTTCTTCTTTAGCTGATATTACGTCAGCATTATCACCAAGAATTTCACCTGTCTCCAATAATAATGAAATAGATGAAGGTACAATAATCTGCTGCCCTTTATGCTGAACCGACCACTGCAGTTTTGTCCCCGGTTCAACCTTTAAAATGATAGTACCATCAGGTGATTTTAATTCATAATTTTTTGTTCTTTGTGCATTGAGCATCAATGAACCCAATAAAAAAATAAGCAATAGAATAGTCTTTGTTTTCATAATCAGGTTATTCAAGGTTTACTTCACAAACTTTAACTTATTTTTTTGTTTTTGCTTTAATTTTT
>CAZEKO010000194.1:2117-4317 GCA_964512775.1 uncultured Bacteroides sp.
TAATATCTTCTTCTGTTATGGAATCAAGAGAGGAAGTCGCTTCATCAAAAATTAATAACCGGGGATGGCGCAATAAGGCTCTTGCAATAGAAATACGTTGTTTTTCACCACCCGATAATTTCATACCTCCTTCTCCCAGGACCGTATCTATACCATTTGACGAATTAATTAACAATCTGTCACAGGAAGCTTTATGCAATGCGTCTAAAATCTCATCATCCGTTGCATCTGACTTAACAAATAACAGATTTTCTTTTATTGTACCGGAAAATAGCTGGGTATCCTGTGTAACAAATCCTATCTGTCTTCGCAATTCGTTATACCTTATCAGGGAAGAAGAGCAGTCATTAAAACAAATCTCTCCACTAGCTGGCTGATACAACCCGACTAATAGTTTCAGTAGTGTGGATTTGCCTGAGCCTGAAGGTCCGACAAATGCAATGGTCTCACCTTTTTGCACCCGGAATGAAATACCATCAATGGCATTAGAGGTCGCTGTTTTATGATGGAATATAACATTTTTAAAACGGATATTTTTTAATTCGCCAACTTCTGAAGGATTTTCAGGTCTTTGTTCAATGGGCTTGCTCATTAATTGATCAAAGTTGAATACCGAAGCTTCTACCTCCCTGTAACTAAGAATTATACTGCCCAGATCCTGCAAGGGCCCGAATATTGAAGTGGAAATGAATTGCATAGCTATCAATTCCCCTGTTGTTAAGACTTTTCTGAAAATAAGCCATAGAAGAATAAATAAGATTGACTGCTTCAATATGCTGAGCATGGTTCCTTGCAGAAAGGTTAGTGTTCGTATCTTTTTTACTTTCTCCATTTCCAGCTCAAATATTTTTAGAGTCTGTTCTCTCAGGCGTTTTATCTCAGGGAATGTAAGGCCCAGGCTTTTTACCAGCTCAATGTTTCTTAACGATTCTGTTATAACACCTGACATCTTGTTCGTTTCACGATTAATTGACCTCTGAGTGGTTTTGATTTTTTTACTGAGCAGCCCTGTCAGTGATCCTAAAACTACAATACCAATAACAAAAACCGGGATAAGCATCCAGTTTTTTGTGATAGAATACCAGATCAAAAAACCTATTCCTACTATTGATGAAAACAGAATGTTGATGAAGGAGTTTATGAATTGCTGTGTATCGAATCTTACTTTTTGTAATACCGATAATGTTTCTCCACTGCGTTGCTCTTCAAATTCCTGGAAGGATAAACGAAGAGTTTGTTTTAATCCGTCATTGAATATTTGCATACCAAACTTCTGAACTGCCAGCCTTGTAAAATATTCCTGGAAAGACCTCACAATACGGGCCAATAAAGCTATAGCAATAGCTACTACCAACCAGAATAACACTCCTCTCACCAATTCATTTTCGGGTCGGTTGCCTGGTTGCGTGGCATAATCATCTATAATTCTACCAAAAATTATCGGATCGATAAGGTTTAACAGCTGGCTAATACCCGCCAGTGTTAAAGAAAGGACTATAATCCATTGCTGTGGTTTTAAATACTTCCATAAAATTTTCATGTCGTTGCTGCTTGCAAAAACCAAGCCATGATTTTAATTCTATAAGATGTTTTAATTTCTTTTTATAATTCCGGATAAGAAAATGTGATCCCATTCTCCAATTTTTTCATTCTGGTAGTAAAATTCAACTTCATTAATCCAATCACCATCATATTCTCTCTGAAGGATAGATTCAATGAGAATCATTGTAGTTCTTCAACCTCCCATAGATCCCTGAAAGAAGTCGTACCAGCTGCGATAATGGCTCAGGCTGGCAGGTATTATAAATCAGGGGTTTTCCTGTAGATTAACTTTGAATTAGTAAAAAAGTGATTTTATTCATTTAAAAATATTAATTCCCATATCATATGGCTTTTCGGTTCCACCCCGTTTTTTAACTTGTTTCTGTTCTCCACCTGATCTAAAAATCTTTCATCCGACATGCCTGTTCTAATATACTGTTTATTTTATTATCAGTGTATTAAAGGAATCAGCTTTTAAAAATACATCAATGTTTTTATTGCCTGTATTGATCGAAACATTCCTGTCCCTATTTTCATCGTTATGCAAAACAAGTACTAAACTATTATCTGGATTAATAAAGGCCATTAAATTTGCAAACGTACCAGAACTTCTTAAAAATTTTGCACCTGGCTTTACAAAATGACTAAAATGTTTTAG
>CAZEKO010000195.1:0-4242 GCA_964512775.1 uncultured Bacteroides sp.
TATTCCTCAGAATTTGAAGCATACGTTCCAATCCAGAATGGATGTGATAAGTTTTGTACATTTTGTGCGGTACCCTATACACGCGGGAGAGAAGTATCAAGGCCTTCAGGGGAAATCCTTGAAGAAATAATCCAACTGCTTCACAGAGATTATAAATCCATTACACTGCTTGGACAGAATGTCAACTCCTATGGCCGTGATAAAAAAGGAGCTGAGATTTCTTTCCCGGAGCTCCTTGCCAGGATCGGTCAGCTATGTGACGAATCTGGTAAAGAAGTGTGGATATACTTCACATCCCCTCACCCCAGAGACATGACAGAAGCAGTTATTAAAGTGATAAGCCGTTATAAAAGCCTTGCAAAACAGATCCACCTGCCTGTCCAGTCCGGGGACGATGAAGTCCTCATCAAAATGAATCGCAAACATTCAATGGACAAATACAGAAAAATCATTCATGCCATTCGTATGCATATTCCCGGGGCGACCATATTTACTGATATCATTGTTGGCTTTACAGGAGAAACCAACGATCAGTTTGAGAGCACCAGGAGGATTATGGAAGAATTCAGGTTTAATATGGCATATATTGCAATGTACTCTCCCAGACCAGGTGCTGTCAGTTCGGAATGGCTTGATAATATTTCTCCGGATATTAAAAAGGAAAGATTGTTCATCCTCTCAGAAGAACTTAAGAAATATTCATCAGAATATAACAAACGAATGATCGGCCAGACTTTCCGTGTACTGGTCACCGGGTATGACAGAAAAGAAGGATTTCTCTCTGGTTATACAGAAGGGAAAATCATTATCCGTTTCCCCAGTAACAACCATAACCTGATTGGAAAGTTCGTTGATATCACTGTCACATCATCTGCCGACTTTTCAGTAGAAGGGCTCCTGAGTACGGTTAAAAAAGCTGAAATAATTGACAGATGAACCGGAGTGTGGCATTTAAAACACTTGGATGCAGACTTAACCAGTCTGAAACCGATTCCCTTGCTTCACAGTTTCATCACGCAGGTTACCGTATTGTTGAGTTCAGCAATACTGCCGATGTGTACATCATCAACACCTGTACTGTCACGAACCAGAGTGACAAGAAATCCAGGAATCTTATCAGCCAGGTAAACAGGAAGAACAATAACCCCGTGATTGTGGTCACTGGTTGTATGGTGAACAATTACAGGGATATTTTCAAGGATATTCCCGGATCAGTATATTATATTGAAAATAACCGTAAAAGCTCCATATTTCCTATGATAGAAGCCCATTTTAAGGGTGAGATTATTCAATCCGAAAAATTCCTGCCAGATGTTTTTAATTTCAACGTTACAGATTCCATTTTTCATACCAGGAGCATGATTAAAATTCAGGATGGCTGTGATCGTTATTGCACTTTCTGCATCGTTCCATTCGTCAGAGGTAGAGCTGTCAGTCGTCCTGCTGCCGATATCCTTAAGAATATTCGAAAGATTATTGATTCCGGCTTTCGTGAAATTGTTATAACAGGTGTCAATATTGGCCGGTATAAATATGGAAGTTTTGATTTTGAAGATCTGATTGAAAAAATACTCGCAATCCCCGGTGATTTCAGAGTAAGGGTGTCTTCTATTGAACCAGATGGTTTCGGTGATAAGTTAATCAGGCTGTTCAGTCATCCAAAACTGATGCCTCATTTGCATCTGTGTATGCAGAGCGGTTCTGACCGGATACTGCAGAAAATGAGAAGAGAGTACACCTCCTCTGATTACCGGTTAATCGTAGACAAACTCAGAAATTACTATACTGATTTTAACTTTACTACAGACATTATGGTGGGATTTCCGGGTGAGACAAAAGAAGATTTTGAGGCAACATGCAAGTCTGTAAGAGAAATAGGGTTCAGCCATATTCATACTTTCAAATATTCCAGACGAAATGGGACCCTTGCAGACCGTATGCCGGATCAGGTCCCTGAAAAGGTGAAAAATGAACGTAGTGAAATAATCCGTAATATTTCTTCTGTAAATAAACGGCACTATCGCAAATCACTGATTGGGAAAACCCAGAATGTACTGGTCGAGAAAGTACGTGGAAAATCCGGTCGGGGATATGGTGATCTCTATGTACCCATTGAATTCTGTCATCCGCAGATCAGCAAAAATATGATGCAGGAGGTAACACTGACAGGTTTGGGGGAAGGTGAAGATCCCATTCTCGCTGGCAGGATAATATAAAAATATCATTTTTATTTCGAACGCAACCTTTTTATATAATTTTGTATCTATAGTGTATTAAGATTATATCCCGTAACCGGGTATTCAATTAACCTGATATATTAACATAAATCTATCCTAAGATGAAGCCACTTAAAGCCTTTCTCTGGATGCTGGTTATTTTGCCGGCATTTATTTTCAGTTCCTGTGAAAAGCTTTTCGAAGCTGAACAGGAAGGTATCCTTGAACTTTCGATATTGGTTGATCAGCAGGACGAACTTAAATCTGCCCTTAATGACACTTCAACCTTTATAAGTCGCTATGTTATTGTAACTGTCGTAAAAGAAAATGGTGAAGTTGTCATGGACGATGAGCGTATAGAGTTATATAATTTTGGTGGACATTGGATCACTAAAGAAATCAGGTTGAAAGTCGGGGCATATGAACTTACCAAATTTCTTGTCGTTGATCCACAAGGGAATGTTTTATTTGCAGCACCAATCGAGGGTTCTCCCAAAGCCTACCTTGTAAACGATCCTCTTCCAATTCAGTTTGAGATCGTGAAAGACCTGGTTACCAGGATAGTGCCAGAGGTACTGCCCGTTTTTGAAGAACCACCTGAAGAATTCGGATATGTAACTTTCAGCTATAGTGTAGTAAAACCACTTGATTTTTTCATTGGCGTTTATATTAATAATCCCTACGTCATGCCTCCCATCGTGTTAACTGATGCTAAACTAACGGTAAAGGTGGATTCATTATGGTGGCATTCTTTTGAACTGGAACCAATCGTTAACAAAGTCACTATCCGTGATGGTTACAGGTGTTACCTTCTTATCATCGAAAAAGAAGGATTTAACCCTGTCAGATTGAAGGTGCTTCGTGAAGAGCTGGCAAAAACCACTCCTGAGAATCCATTACTGGTTGGTATACCTTCTGACTCTCTTCATCTGCTTGTTTTACAGCCGGGCCCGGAAGAAGGCAAAGATGCTATGATAAATAGAAATTTTCCTGATAAAAACTTTGGGGATCATCTTTTCTTTGAAGCAATTAACAACCAGCCATGGATCACTAATAATGTCGATTGCCCTTTATTAACCAGGAGCCTGATACAGTGGGATCTGAACCAGCTTCCTAAAAGCGCTACCATACGTAAAGCTATTATGACACTATATTATCCTGAAATTTGGGTTGAGCCTGTTGTAACTGATTCTATTAATTACAGAAATATTTGGGGGGGTGACTCTACCATTATTCCTGATAGACATCCCTGTGCAGTCCTCCAAAGCATAGTTTCACCATGGGAGGAATATGAAGTGACATGGACTAACCAACCCGGAACCACTGCAGAGGGACAGGTATTTGTACCACAGAAATATTATATAATGGGTGCTAACTGCGTAAATTGTTTCGTTCCACCTGTATATGAAGAAATCGATGTTACAAGTCTATTGACAAATACATCAGGTACTGCCCGGTACGGTATGATGTTTAAGCTGGTTAATGAAGAATATTCGCAATGGTTCAGGTTTACATCCAGTGACTTTAAAACAGCAAAACTTTGGCCAAAACTGGAAATATATTATACACTGCCATTATAATCCAAATATAATCCTTACAGAAAAACCCGGTGATAAATAATCTCCGGGTTTTTCATTTTCTATAATCCAAGAAATAAAATTGCAAATCCGCTAAGGCAAATAGTTGCTCCTGCAATTGCATGGGTATATCTTTCAAGCCTGCCAAATGTGACCATTTTTAGTCCGTAGGATGCAAGTACCACCAGTGTAATCATGGTCATAATGGTTATCACAGAAAATACAAGCGAAACCTGAACAATGCCCCAGGTACTGCTTTGAGCTGCAGGGTACATTATTAAGGGAATAAGTGGTTCGCAGGGCCCCAGTACAAAAATTGTGAATAATATCCAGGGGGTTATGCTGGTCTTGTGTATATGATCATGACTGTTCAAATGTGTGTGCTCATGAACATGAACAGTACCATCGGTATGTGTGTGATAATGCTTATGAGGTTTATTAAGGATAGC
>CAZEKO010000196.1:0-4210 GCA_964512775.1 uncultured Bacteroides sp.
TTATTTTCAAGGTAAGAAATGACGCGGTATTTCAAAAGGTCGTGCTTGGCACGGGGAAGGTTGGCGCTGAGTGGCCCATCATCCCTGAGCTTGCCTTTCCAGTCAAACTTATCAATCCACTCACCCATAACGGCAGGATGCCCGTCCCTGAAAACCGGAAGCCTTCCTAATGGGCCATAATCGTAAGAACCGTTAAATTGTTTCTTCCGGATCATGGTTTCGACTGTAGCTTTTCCCCTGTGATTTGCGGTGAATGCTTTTATCTTTGAACTCATAAGATCCGGTGGCCTCACCCAGCCATAATGATATATACATGCATCGAGCTCAACCACTTTCAGTTTGTATGTATTCTGCTGTTGCCTGTAATCCAGACCATTGAAGTTTGGTATCCTGCGAAATGATTGTGCAGATTCCCATGAATGGATTTCAGGATCATTTCTTATAATTCGTATCTCTTTCCTGTACCAGCAGTGAGAAGCCTGATAATGCTCATAATCACCCCAGAAATGCATGTACTTGAACAAGAAACCTTCAATTCTTTGATTATCAATATATTCCTCACATTTCTGTTTAATCAGCTGAAGATATTTTTCATGGACTACCTCGTCGGACTGCAGATAAAAAAGCCAGTCACCCGAACAATGGCTTTTCGCTATATCTGTCTGATGCGCATGTTCCATACCACGGGGGTATTTCTCAATATCCCAGACTGTATCAATGATCCTGATCTTATTACTGTTGATGCTGAGTATTTCATCCTTTGAATTATCATCTGCATCACAATCACCCAGTGCGACGACAAATTCATCTACAATCGGAAGGATTGAAAGAATGGCCTGCTTAATTGGATAATATAATTTCCCGGCATTCTTGGCCATTGTAAAACCACTAATCTTCATTTGTTTATGAGAATTATTTTACTTACCAATTTTTTGACAAGATAATTATTTTTTCAAAGTATCTTAATACCATCAGAACATCTGAAGGTTATGGTACTTTTTATAAAACCCGTTTTTAGCCAGCAACTCCTTATGGTTTCCATTCTCTACTATCTGACCTTCTTCCAGTACCAGTATTTCATCAGAATGCTTTACCGTGCTAAGCCGGTGAGCGATGACTATAGAGGTACGGTTCTTCATAAGGTTTATGATGGCTTCCTGTACTAATTTCTCAGACTCGGTATCCAGCGAAGAGGTTGCTTCATCAAGAATTAAAATTGGCGGATTTTTAAGCAATGCCCTGGCGATACTGATCCTTTGCTTCTGCCCGCCGGAAAGTTTGCTCCCTGCATCTCCAACATTAGTCTGGTAACCTTCTTTGGTTTCCATTATGAAATCATGAGCATTAGCAATCATGGCAGCCTGAATAACATCTTCTTCTTTCGCATTGTCTATACCAAAGGCAATATTGTTGAAAAATGTATCATTGAATAAAATCGACTGCTGGCTGACAATTCCTAAAAGATCCCGGAGGTCCGATATTTTGTATTCCCTGATATCCCTGCCATCCAGGTAAATTTTACCTCTTTGCGGATCAATAAACCTTGGCAGCAGATCGACCAGGGTTGATTTTCCGGATCCTGATTTGCCAACAATAGCAATGGTTTTTCCTTTTTCAATGTTCAGGTTAATATCTTTCAAAACCATTTCAGTATCATAGGTGAAATATACATTTCTGTATTCGATAGCAGAATCGAACTTATTGATTCTTACAGGTGATGGACCATCTTTAATGGTCACTTCCTCTGTCAGAATACTGCCGATCCTGTCATAAGCTGCTATTCCTTTCTGGATATTATAATAACCGGTTGAAAATGCCTTGGCTGGAGTGATAATCTGTGAAAATATGACCAGATAAGCTATGAACTTTTCGGATGTCAGGACAGATGTCTGGTTCAGGACGATTTCCCCGCCAACGTACATAAGGACCATCATTACAACCGTCCCAAGAAACTCACTCAGCGGTGAAGCAAGGAACCGGCGGCGCAGAACCTTTTTAATAATCCGGGTATAGGTATTGTTTGATTTCCCAAATGTGTCGGTTACCTTTCTTTCAGCATTAAATGCTTTAATAATTCTTATGCCGGAGAGAGTTTCCTCAAGAATAGACATAAGTGTGCCTAGTTGTTGCTGCAGTTTCATCGACTGTTTCCTGAGGTTTTTACCGATACGTCCGATGATATACCCGCTGACAGGTAGCAGTATTATCGCAAAAAGGGTAAGCTGGTAACTCAGAATAAACATCGATACCAGAAAAACGATTATGGTGATTGGGTCCCGGAAGACTATCTCAAGCGAACTCATTACCGAGGTCTCTATTTCGTTTACATCCATTCCCACGCGCGACATAATATCACCTTTCCTTGAATCAGAGAAATATGACATGGGTAAGCGCAGGATCTTGTCATAAACCTTCTTCCTTATATCTCTGACAACACCTGTCCGTGCCCTTGTAACAGAATAATTGGCCAGAAAAGTGAAACCGGTTTTAAACAACGCCATTACAACCACAAAGCTACTTACCAGCAGGAGTGCCCTGCTTGGTCCATGAATTTCAATGGTCTGACTGATAAAATAATTAAAATTATGCTGGAGCGTTTCGGCTTTAAGGGCGAATGGCAGAAGTTCAGTTACCTTTTCCTGCTTGTCGAACAGGATACGCAGAAAAGGGATGACCATCATAAAGGAAAAAAGGGCGAAAAATGCTGAAAGCACATTAAAAATTACATTCAGCAAAGCAGATGACCAGTAAGGCTTAATGTAGCTGACAATCTTAAGAAAGGTTCTCATTAGGGTAATTCAGGATTAGCACCTCAGGTTCTAGATTCCGGTATAGTTTTCCGGAGTAATCCGCTTCAGCTCTTCTTTAACCTTCGTATCAATATTTAACGTATCGATGAACCCGTGTAGTATTTCCGGACTGATATTTTTGTTTGTCCGCGTGAGTTCCTTCAGTGCTTCATAGGGATCGGGGTACCCTTCCCTTCTGAGGATAGTTTGTATTGCTTCTGCAATTACTGCCCAGTTATTGTTTAGGTCAGAGGATATTCGGGATGGATTGACAACGAGTTTATTCAGTCCCTTAAGCAAAGACTTCAAAGCCAGTACAGTATGTGCAAGGGGAATCCCAATATTTCTTAATACAGTTGAATCTGTGAGGTCTCTCTGCAGCCGGGACACTGGCAATTTTGCAGCCATAAATGCAAAAAGAGCATTGGCAACTCCCAGGTTACCTTCCGCATTTTCAAAATCGATCGGATTAACCTTATGCGGCATGGTTGAAGAGCTGACCTCCCCTTTAACTATTTTTTGTTTAAAATAATCCAATGATATATAGGTCCAGACATCCCTTGTCAGGTCAATCAGGATGGTATTGATCCTTTCCATGTTATGGAACATTGCAGCAAGGTTATCATAATGATCAATCTGGGTAGTTATCCTGTTCCTTGTCAGGCCCAGAGTTTCATTCACGAAATGATCTGCAAAACCCACCCAGTCTATATCAGGAAATGCCACATGATGGGCATTGAAATTCCCCGTTGCACCTCCGAATTTTGCAGAATAAGGGATCAATCTGAGCTGTTCAATCTGTTTATATAGTCGTTCCACAAAAACCATGAATTCCTTGCCCAATCTTGTAGGTGTTGCCGGTTGGCCATGAGTATGAGCCAGCATTGGGATGTCGGCCCATTCATCGGCAAGTGATTTAATTTTAGCGGTAACCTCCTCAAGAAGAGGATAACAGACATCACGCATGGCATCCCTCAGGGAGGCAGGTATAGCGGTATTATTTATATCCTGGGAGGTTAATCCGAAATGCACGAATTCCTTAAATTTTCCGATTCCCAGTGTGTCAAATTTTTGTTTTATGAAATATTCGACCGCCTTTACATCATGATTTACCTTCTTTTCAATCTTTTTTATCTCTTCCGCATCTTCCTGCTTTAGCTTCATGTAAATATCACGTAACTTATTAAATTTTGATCTGTCCATTGAAGCCAGCTGAGGGAGAGGTATGCTGCAAAGTGAAATGAAATACTCAATTTCGACTTTAATCCGGTATTTTATCAGGCTAAATTCTGAAAAATACGCGGCCAGTTCTTCCACTTTAGACCTGTAGCGACCGTCTACAGGAGATATTGCTGTTAATTCACTGATTCCCATATATAAATATTACAAAACGGATAACAAAGTTAGCAGTTTTTTCCTTA
>CAZEKO010000197.1:0-4201 GCA_964512775.1 uncultured Bacteroides sp.
AGTCATTTTTTGATGCCTGTTATCCTCTTCCGGCATTAATTGCAAATAACTATGGCGAAATGCTTTCTATGCCAAGTTATGAATCAGCCCTGATGTTTGCAGCATTTCTCCTTTTTACTATAGTGGTTCTGTTCAACGGGCTTTCAAGATTTACTCTTAACCAGATTGAGAAGAAATATCAGTTTTCATGAACAATAATATGATTATCAAGTTCTTATGAAGTACTTTGAAGAAAAAATATTTAAAATCATTATGATCGGGGCTGCTGTGATCATTCTGGGCGTGCTGGTGTATATTATAGGTACGATATTTTATAAAGGAGTACCTTCACTCACATGGGATATGATAACCAAGGTCCCGAGTGGGGGATTTTACCTTGGCAAAGAGGGGGGTGTTTTAAATGCAATAGCCGGTTCAGTTTTTATAATAATAGGGTCACTCGCAATCAGTCTTCTGATCAGTATACCTCTGGTGATGTATATAAATTTCTACCTTCCAAAAAAGTCGCTCTTTTCCAATGTAATACGTTTTTCACTTGACATACTGTTCGGAGTACCTTCAATTGTTTATGGAGCTTTTGGATTTGCTCTTATGGTATATCTGGGTATTAAAGTATCATTAATGGGGGGTATTATTACTGTTGCAATGTTAATAATGCCAATTATGATGCGCTCACTTGATGAAGTTACAAGGCTTCTTTCCCGGGATCTCCCTGATGCATTATTATCACTTGGTTCAACTAAATATGAGATGACTAGAATTTTACTGCGGCAACTGATGCCAGGCTTAATGACAGCTATTCTTCTGGCAATGGGCAGAGGGATAGGAGATGCTGCGACAGTATTATTTACTGCAGGTTATACTGATAATATCCCCTCATCTCTTGGGCAGCCGGCTGCAACATTACCCCTGGCAATATTTTTCCAGCTTGGAAGCCCGGTTGAAGAGGTCCAAAACCGTGGTTATGCTTCTGCAATAATTCTGACAGTTATAATATTAATACTGAGCTTTTCAGCACGATATTTTAGTTCGAAATTTTCAAAAAACAAAATATGATCATCCCAAACCAACAGCTGGAAACCCTGACTGTTAATCCGGTAAAGGAAATGAACAGAACAGCTCCATTAAAAAAAGTGATGAATAATCACACGATCAGAATTGAGAACCTTAATGTTTATATTGAGGACCAGCATATTCTGAAAGATATTAATCTTGCTATACCAGAAAAAAGTATAACCTGTATTATCGGCCCTTCAGGTTGCGGGAAAACTACATTTCTGAAAACTCTTAACCGTATGCACGATGAGACACCTGAGGTTAAAATAAAAGGTAGAGTCTATATAGATGATCTGAATATCTATGAAAAGGGTGTTAATGTCATCGATACACGTAAAAAGATGGGATTACTGGCTCAACGTCCATGCCCTCTTCCAATGTCGATATTTGATAATGTTGCCTACGGCCCGAGAATTCATGGAACTAAAAGAAGGAAAGCAATTAACCACATTGTCATCCAGTATCTTCAGTATGTAGGATTATGGGACGAAGTAAGAGGGAGGGTGCGTTCACCTGCATCGAGGTTATCTATTGGTCAGCAACAAAGATTGTGCCTTGCAAGAGGTCTGGCTATTGAACCTGAGTATATACTTGGAGACGAAGCAACGTCATCGCTTGATCCACTTTCAACAAAAATAATTGAAGAGTTATTTATTAAGCTGAAAGAAAAATATACTGTTATTCTTGTAACACATACTCTCAGGCAGGCGAGACGTATTGCAGATTATATCGTTTTTATGTACCTGGGGAAAATTGTAGAATCAGGGCCAACAGAAGAGTTTTTCAATAATCCGAAAAAACAATTGACCAGGGAATATCTTTCTGGGAGTTTCAGCTAACCGTATTGAAATGATTTATTTAAATGAACAGAAATTTTGAGAGAAACAGTATGAGATTGCCTGAGTTAATAGATCAGCTTACCGGTAAATCAATAGAAAATCAACTAAGGAAGATTGTAGCTTTATTTCCGGGGAAGGTAGTATTTACAACCAGTTTTGGCATAGAAGATCAGGTTATATCACATCTCATTTTCGAAAATAATATTCCTATGGAAGTTGTCACTCTCGATACAGGAAGGTTATTTCAGGAGACGTATACGGTATTTAATAAAACAATAAAAAAATATCAAAAAAAAATCAAAGTCTATTTTCCTGATCATGAGGCTATAGAAAAAATGATGACAGAAAAAGGACCTTTCAGTTTCTATTATTCAAAGGAAAACAGACTTGAATGTTGCAGATTAAGGAAAGTAGCCCAGCTTGACAGGATTATGGAAGGAAAGGCATGTTGGATATCAGGTATTAGGGCAACTCAATCTGAGAATCGCCGTCAGATGAACTGGCTCGAATTTGATGAAGCAAGGAAACTATTTAAATTCTATCCATTGTTCGATTGGTCTTTTGAGGAGGTGGAAAACTTCATAAAAGTAAATAATGTTCCCTATAATGTCTTGCATGACAGAGGATTTGTCAGCATCGGATGCGAACCTTGTACCAGAGCTGTAGCCATAGGAGAAGATTTCCGTTCAGGAAGATGGTGGTGGGAAACTGATGGCAAGAAAGAGTGTGGATTTCATATTAAATGATTCAGCAACTTATCAAAAACATGAATAAAGTTTTGAGTATAAATGATGCACATCTGAAAGAGCTTGAGGATGAAGCGATTTTTGTCATGAGAGAAGTTGCCGCTCAGTTTGAAAGGAAGGTTATCCTTTTTTCTGGTGGTAAAGATTCAATAGTACTGGTTCACCTTGCAAAAAAAGCATTCTGGCCTGCACATATGCCATTCAGTCTTATGCATATTGATACAGGTCATAATTTTGAAGAGACTCTTAAGTTCCGAGACGATCTGGCTAAAGAACTTGGAGTAGAATTAATTGTGAAGTATGTCCAGGATTCGATTGACAAGGGCAGAGTCACCGAAGAGAAGGGAGTTAATGCAAGTCGTAATAAAGCACAGTCTGTCACCTTACTTGATGCAATCGATGAGTTAAATATTGATGTTGCAATAGGAGGTGGACGCCGCGATGAAGAAAAAGCCAGAGCTAAAGAGCGATTCTTTTCACACAGGAATGAATTTGGACAATGGGATCCAAAAAATCAAAGACCTGAACTCTGGAATATTTTCAACGGGCATAAAAATATTGGGGAACATTTCAGAGTATTCCCTATTAGCAATTGGACAGAACTCGATGTATGGCAGTATATTTTAAGTGAAAAAATTAAACTTCCTAAACTATATTATACTCATAGACGAAAAATATTTAGTCGTAATGGTGTATATCTTGCCTGGGCTCCCTTCATGCAACTAAAACCGAATGAAGAAGTTTTTGAGACAGATGTTCGTTGTCGGACAATCGGAGATATAACTTGCACGGGAGTAACGCTTTCAAAAGCTCATTCGCTCGAAGAAATTATTTCTGAGATTGCAGCTACGAGAGTCACCGAAAGAGGTGGAAGATATGATGATAAACGGTCCGAAGCAGCAATGGAAGACCGTAAAAAGGAGGGATATTTCTGATGTGGCGAATTAGTTAATAGTTACATAAGATGGGAATAAACGGAAAAAATAAAAATAAGAGTCTACTCAGATTCACAACTGCAGGAAGTGTTGATGATGGAAAGAGTACTCTAATAGGACGTCTTTTGTATGATACTAAATCAATTTTCGAAGACCAGATGGAACATATTGTTCAATCAGGGAAACATTTGGGAAGAGAAGAACTTGATTTATCACTGTTGACCGACGGACTAAGAGCAGAACGTGAGCAAGGTATTACTATTGACGTGGCTTACAGGTATTTCGCAACTCCGGCAAGAAAATTCATAATTGCAGATACACCAGGACATATCCAGTATACCAGAAACATGGTAACAGGGGCTAGCACTGCAGACCTGGCAGTAATACTAATAGATGCCCGTAAAGGGTTACGAGAACAAACCGTCAGACATTCATATATTGCATCGTTGCTTGACATACGGCATATAATATTCTGTATTAACAAAATGGATATGGTGGATTGGTCCGAGATTGTATACAATAAAATAAAGTCAGAACTCGCCATACTTGTTGTGAAACTTGACATCATGGATGCACACTATATCCCTATCAGTGCCAAATATGGAGATAATATAGTTGATAGGTC